>CAZJUU010000012.1:0-16721 GCA_964549295.1 uncultured Candidatus Bathyarchaeia archaeon | reverse complement strand
AGGAATGTCTCGCGGAGTTCTTCGTCTCCAGCGGTGAGTCTCTTCGCGATTGCTAACACGGGAGTTCCAGTGTAGTGGAACGCCATTGGGAAGAGGACGTTGTATCCTCGCATTCTTCTATAGCGAGCGTGCACATCCGTGAGTGTGTATGTTCTTCCATGGCCTACATGTTGTGGGGAATTTGGGTAAGGGTATGCTACAGTTATGAAAAATTTTGGTTTCGCAGCATTCGGGTCAGCTTCGTTCACTCGTTGGTTCTCCCATTCGCTCCGCCATTTTTTCTCTATCTCTGCCCAGTCTAGAGTCACTTTCTTTCACCGGCTTTGCACAGTTTCTTCAGAGATTCTTCAGCGACTTTCAATGCTTCATCAACCTTCTCCAGTGCGGTTCCTCCTCCTTGGCCGAAGTATGGTTTGCCTCCGCCTCCGCCGCCGACGGTTTTGGCCATTGCTCCAGCGAGTCGTCCAGCGTCTACGCCTTTCTTTATGGACTCTTTGCCAGCTGATACAAAGAATCTTGCACTCTGATTAACGAGTGCAGCTACCGCCACAGCCATGGAATCGTCTTCAGTAATCTTGCTTGTTAGCATGACGAGTTCATCTTCGTCGCCAACTATTCTTTTTGTTACGGCCAGCCTGAACTTGCCAATCTTTTTGGAATTCTTTAGAAGGTTCTCGGCTTCAGTTGCAACGACCTGACTGCGGAAGCGATCAATTATCTTCGTCATTTCGCGTGACTTGTTTACCAACTCATCAGCAGCCTTTTCAAGATCTTCGACTGGAGCGCCAAGAGTCTGAGCGGTTTTCTCAAGTATTGATTCTCGATCTTGGATGTATCTCAAAGCTTGAGGTCCCGTTGCGAAAATAAGGCGTTCCACACCATCTTGGGGTCGTTCAACTCGAAGTATCTTCAGGAACCCAACTTCGCCTGTTCTGGTGCAGTGGGTTCCACCACATGCCTCCACGTCCCAATCTCCAATCTTCACCACGCGGATCTCCCTGCCTGGAACAGCTCCACCTTGATACAGTCTAAATCCATAAGTGGCTTCAGCCTTCTCTCTAGGCATCCAAGAAATATCTACCTGAATATCCTGTGTTATCACTGTGCACGCCAACTCTTCCAGTGCCCTAATCTGCTCCTCAGTCAAGCGCTCATAATGCGATATGTCGAGACGACTCTTGTCTACATCTTTTCTCGCACCGGCTTGCCAAGCATGCTCGCCCAGGACTTTTCGAGCTGCGCCGATCAAAATGTGAGTAGCTGTATGATGACGCATGAGGCTGGCTCTTCTGTCCCAATCGATTCTTCCCTCTACCTCGGTTCCAAGGGCAGGAGCCTTACCTTCAACGCAGTGGATGATCACGTTATTGATTTTTTGAGCGTTTGTCACCTTCACCTGCTTGTCGTCAAATGATAGAAATCCAGAGTCTGCTACTTGTCCTCCACTTTCTGGGTAGAATAGTGTCTGATCTAGAATTACGTATCCATCTTCGAAGGAGGACAGGACCTTTGCCTTGAAACTTGTTCTGTATTGGTCCTCGTAGTAGAGGAGTCTCGTATCAGGGAATCCTGCTACTCTCTCTTCCAACTTTCCCGTCAGCGGCTGCTCCGCTGAGATGGGAGCACTTGAATGTTTTGCGGCAACTATGCCATAGAAGTTTTCCGGAACCCGGACGGATACATCTTCCTCAACAGCTATATCTCTGACTATGTCAGGCACCATTCCATGAGAGTCGTACAGTTCGATTAGAGTCTCTTGAGAGAGTTCTTTAATTCGCTTCGACTTAGCCTCGTCACAGACCTTCTTGACGATTTCAGCTCCTTTCTCCAAGGTCTTCTTGAACTTCTTCTCTTCAACCGAAACAGCTGTGAGGATCTCTTCTCTCATTCTCTCAATGTTGGGAAATTGCTTTGACCACAACGCAATCTGCATATCCATCAGGTCTGACAGTTTATCCTCTATTCCAAGCAACCTCAACATTCGATACGTTCTTCTCATCAGGAGTCGTGCGAGATAGCCTTCTTCCACATTTGACGCTACAACTCCCTCAGAAAGCATGAATGAAAGTGCCTTCATGTGATCAGCGATCGCGTACGTGTTTTCAACGGGCGCGAGAAGTCTGTCTAACTCTTTCCAGTTCATTCCTAGACTGTCAGCCACCTTCTTCCTTGCGCTGGTTCTGTCAGTGGCAACATCCACATTCATGATTCCTGAGAGTTTTGCAGTTTCAGCAAGTATCTTTTCGTCGACCTTGATTCCTGCAAGACTCATTGTTCTATCGAGCACTGGACCGTAGATGGTGTGGAAGCAGCTTGGTGATCCTTGTGAAAGCCAGGTCCAACGTTCAATTCCATATCCCGTATCAACGGTCTTTATCGGCATCTCAACAAGATCATTATTCATCATTTTGTAGCTCATGAAGACGAGTGTTGAGATTTCCAATCCTGCAATGCACGCCTCTAGGTCAGGTCCCGCGTTACCTCCACCTCGCCAGAAATCCTCTTTGTATTTGATGTCCTCGGACTTGACACCCAGCTCTTTCGTCACAAGTTCATGATGGTATTGGATGGTTTGATCCTTCCAGTAGATGCTCTTGTCTGGATAGTTGAAGGCGTGGGCGCCGCCCATCTCAAATATTACGAGATGTCTTCCCGCGGTTGGACCTACGTTGTCAAGGTCTGTGAACCTGAGGCATGGTTGGCTGATTACCAGCGGGTTGGCCGGTGGTGGAAGGATGCCTTCAGTTACGTAGGGTTGGAAATCGAAAATGGAGGCTCCGACGAAGTATACGTCGCTTCTCCATCGTGCGATTATTGGATATGGATCTATGATCGTGTGGCCGTTTTTTTCAAAGAAGGAGAGGAATAGTCTGCGAATATCGTCAAGGTTAAGTCTTGTTCTTGTCGGTGGTTTGTCTATGAACGTGTACTCTTGGCAGGGAGCGTCTCCACAGGTCTCTGAGTCAGCCACCTGAGTCCAGTAGTGAGTTCCGCATGTTCCACATTTCTTTCTAACAAAACCATTCTCTTTGAAGAATGGAACTGCAAACTCGTTTTCCCCTATACTCATCACTTTTCATCCAACCCAAGAGAACAGAACGTAAGATTCGCGTAAGTTCGTCTTCTATGCTCTGTCTTACTGGCATAAAGCAATGACGCAAGCAGCGAGCAAGTTGAGTTACAAACTTGACCCCACGGTCCAGTATCCCAGCACTTCACGTACCCTATAAATCTGATTCCAAATCATCGATCAAAAATGCCAAACGCAAGATCGAACTAATCGAAGTCTTGCGTCAGCACGAAACCGTAATGTCTGCGTTTGCCTCAGCATGGGAATCTGTGGATCTTGAATCGAACATTTGGGCTTCACTTTCATTGACGTCTCAACTTTATTCCAAGGAGTAAATACACCCCGTACAGGGGAAGATTGAGTACCACGAGGATCTCGCAAAATGCCTCACCCTCAGGCTGTCTTCTCAAAGAAGAAGCAAGTTCAAGAGTTGCAATTGCTCGAGTCAGTAGGGCTGGAATCAAACTCGGGATATGTCTTCCGAGCGGACTTATGAGAGATCTGTCTCAAAGAATCAATATAGTCAGAATATCCATTGAAAACAAGAGAGGCAAGGCTACGTTTCTAGCTTCAAAACGACCGTGGACTACTATACCATCGGCAGTTGTTGAAAGACTGGGTGTTCGCAAGGGAGAGGTTTTGAGAATAGTCGAATGTCGATGTATTCGACATAGAAGTGTACCAAGTGCGGTTTTCTCTGGCAGTAAAGTTGACATGTTTTCTTTTGTTCCAAAGCTAAGTTCTGGAAGCCATCGATATGTTGTGGATCGGTTCACGACTGAACTCCATGAGAAATGGCTAAGAATATGGTACTATCACCGGCGTGGTTCTGCCCGCCAACTTGAAATCAAGCGTTACGTTGACCCACTGAGATTTGGGATGCTGCTGGGGCAAATACAGGCTGAGGGCGAGAAAAGTCCCGCACGGCTTGCTTTCAAGAACAGATCTATTCGTGAACATGAGAATTTTGTACTGTCACTGCGCGATCTCGGAGTTGACAAGACGCAGATCAAAGGACGAATCGTCTACAATCCTGACAAGACGAATAGCGAAGAACTCAGCCGATACGCGTGTCTATACCTGAAGCGCAGTGGAATACAAATTGCAACAATGCATTGTTCCCGAGGAATGCGAGGAACCATCGTGCTAGAGACTTGTGCGAAGTAAGATACTCGCAGAAATAGTACTGCATGCGATGTCAAAGATTCGCAAGATATTGTCGACCTCCAACTCGAAAAGAACGTCGTTTCTTCTTCTTCGTAAAGGATTCGTTTCAGAGCTTCTGGCTGGCGACGGTTCCATAGATATCCACCGAAGGGGGCACAAGATCGATGTTCGAGTAAAAATTTCTGATGGAAACACGCTCTACCTGAAGGACTATCGCAGGATTTTGGAAAGACTCGGATTCCACTCGAAACTGACGCGCCATCGATCAGTAGTGTTCAATGCTTCGATGCGAGACCTGCTCACACTTTTCAGTTTACGAGCCTTTGGAGAAAGCCATAACTGGGGAAAACTGCTCTGCGCGATCGGCATTGCGCTTACTGGCAGACAAAACAGGACGTACCGTCGTCTAGAGAGGATTCGATCAACGAGTATTCTCACTAGTGTAGATTTGAAGAAAGCTGACGAAATCAGTCTTGAAGCAGCTCGTCAATGGCTCGGAAGGATGGAGAAAAGAGGGTACCTATTCAGGTCACGTGGATTCCACGGACCAAGAACTCCTGTGGGATACGCTTTGACGCAACGTGGAGTTGAACTAGTCACTAACATTGTCGAATCGCATGAAGAGATCGGAAAGCTCAAAGCGGAAATGTCCCTTACCAGCCTTACACAAATGCTTAAGGTCTTGGCCCCGAGAACCAATCAGACTGTGCAGGCTAATCTAATGAGGCATTGCTGACGGTCAACCGAACAGCGCACCCAAGCCTGCGAGGGCTTCTTCCTCTTTCTTCTTCTCTTCAGCCGGTTTCTTCTCTTCCTTAGCTTGGCCGGCGGCTGGCGCAGATGCCGTTCCGCCCGCTGGAACAGTTATGACCGAGGCTGCTTTGATGGCTTCGTCTATGTTGACCTCGGACATGGCTGCAACTAGGGCTTTGACTCTCGCCGCGTCGGCATTGACTCCGGCGGCTGTGAGCACTTTCTTCACATTCTCTTCACTGATCTTTTGTCCAGACGAGTGAAGCAACATCGCAGCGTAAACGTATTTCATTGCTTGTGTACCTCTGACGTTCACTCAATTTTTTTCTTACTAGATTGTAACAGGCTTCTGTCACTACGTTTTCTCTTTCTTTTCAACCTTTTCCTCAGTCTCATGCGACTCTGGTTCTTGAGATGCCTCTGGGGTGATGCCGGCCTTTGTTGACAATCCCAGCATCTGGATGTATGCGTTTCGAATTATCTGTGGGACTGCTTCCTCTGCAGGAAACGCGGATTTGATCGCTAGAGAAAGAGCCTGACGATAAACTTTCCCAAGGATGTGTGGAGCAGTGTCTGGAAGGAGATAACTGGAATTCACGGCTAGGTTGAATGCCTCTGACGCGGCCTGCTTGAAATTTTCTCTATACTCGCCCAGATCTATTTTCAGATCATTATCGTTGAAGACAAGTCCATCATCGTAGGCTGAGACAAGTGAGAGTCCCAGTTCCATTGGTTTTATGCCAAGCTTCGACAGTACCGAAGCAAGTTTTGGAGAGATAACATCGCCTTTTCTCGCTACAATCGTGTCTTTTGAAACCCATATGCTTCCGGACTCAATTTTCGTCGGAACCTTGGCTTCGCCGAACTCGCTTATTACAGGTCCTGGAGCCAATCCAGTGTTACCGGCTGGGATCATAATTTCCCCAGTGGCTACATCTCCTGCCTTCGCTGGCACTCTGACCTTGCTCTTGTCCAGTAGTATAACCAAGGAGTGGGGGGCTATGTCTGAGAAGAGGAGCATTCTTGCGCCCAAGAGGCTGTCTGTGAACTTGTCCAGATTCTTCTTCTTGGTTTCTTCAGCGGCTTTCTTGATCAACGAATTCTTCGCGACAAGGAGTTCAACTTGTCCACGGAGTTTCTTCCGAATCTCATGAATCTGAGAGGACCGAACTTGATTAAGATCAGCAGCCGATACAGTCTTGTAGGTTTGAAGGCTTGCCGCCACCTTCTTGACTACATCTTTCTTCCATGGGGCAACTTTCTTTGTTGACATTGTGCATTCATTCCTTGGTCAGCTGTACCTTGATTGGGGGACCCATGGTAGTCTTGAGGATGAGGTTTCCAACGTTCTTGGATCCTCTTTCAAGTTTCCCCTCAACACCGGCGTAGACTGTCTGAACATTCTCGATTATCTTCTCGTCAGGCATATCCTCCGTGGCGACCCTGCAGCGAACCGCAGCCTGATCTCTAACTCTAACTCTGACGATCTTTCGGTGACGTTTTACAAGGTCTTCTATTGGAGCGTTTGGAGGAACTGGGGTCGGCATCTTACCTCTCGGACCTAAAATGCTACCGATGGTTTTCCCCACGACCGGCATGAGTGGAGCTTCAGCGATAAAATGGTCATATCCATTTGCAAGTTTTCTCATAGCCTTCTTGTCTTTGGCCATACCCTCAAGATCTTCTCTTCCGATAACCAGATCTGCCTCGTTCTTAGCTCTCAAGGCAAGATCTCCTCCAGCAATAACGCAGACCTTCACCGTCTTGCCCAATGGATTTGGCAGTTCGATAGCTTCATTCAACCTTGATTCAGACTTCTTCAGGTCTATCTCTCTAAGCTTCATAACAAGCTCGACTGACTGAACAAACTTCCTCTTGGGTGAATTCTTCCTAAGCTCCTCTATAGATTTGAGTAAACCCTCTTTCGCAACTGGCATCTTTCATCTCACTCTTATTGACCAAGAGGCTTCGATCTCGAAAAGAAGTTCATCTTGGATTCAAGACGTTCTCTTTTCGCTACAGTGGTTTTGCCTCTTTTCTTGTAAACCCGTTTCTGAGACATACAAACTGGCATTTATTAGGGTTACTTTACTCCGGTAACGGATCACTTGATGCGAGATACTGATATTGGCCTCAGAAACAGGAAGAGAAGTGGCTAATTGTTCAGGTTTTCTTCTCTTCCTTGAAGAGTTGATCATGCGCGCCTTTGTCGATTTCGCTGATTACGTCCTTCGGCTCTTTTCCCTCAACAGTGATTCCCATGCTGACACAGGTGCCTATGACCTCCTTCACAGCGCTCTTCAACGTCTTAGAGTAGCTGCCAGGAATCTTCATCTGAGCAATCCTAACTGCCTGGTCAAGTGTCATATCGCCGGCTTTCTGAGTCTTCGCGGTTGCTGAACCTTTCTCAATCTTAAGCTCCTTCACTATCAAGGCAGATGTGGTTGGTGTACCAACCTCAACCTCGAAAGCCTTCGACTCTACATCAACGATGACCTTCACGGGGACCTTCATTCCAGCATAGGCTTTCGTGAGTTCGTTGATCTTGTTGACTATTTGGAGAACATTGACACCTAATGGCCCTAACGCTGGACCTAGCGGTGGACCAGCAGTAGCCTCTCCACCGTTAATCAAAGCTTCAACTTGCTTCTTGTCCGGCACCTTTCTCACCCTTTGTCCTTTCGACCAGTTTTACATAATCAGCATGCACGGTGATCGGAAGTATCGCAAACCCTTCTTCCAAGAGTTCGATCGTAACCTCTTGCTTGACCCTGTCTACGCTCGTTATCTTGGCTTTGGATCCTTTGAACGGGCCGCTGACAACCTCCACGACGTCGCTGAGGTTCAAGTCTTCTATTACCGGCTTTGTGATTATGAACCGTTCCACAGCAGACACTGTTGTCATTCCACGTGTACGTGCTCGGGCATGTCTCACTCCTGAGATGGCTTCATCAACGATATGTGGACCGGCGGCTTCCACGAATATGTACCCCTTAATCACTTCAGGAACCAAGACGCTTGACACAGCAAGCTTCTTCAGGCCTATTCTTGAAGCCAGCAAATCCGCTACGGTTCTCTCCTGCCCACTGGTTGTTCTAACGGCGTAGATCGACATCTTGGATACTTCTTCTGACAAGGTAGCATCACTTCGGTGCTAAGCCCACGATCCAGAACAGTATCTTGACCACGAACCCTATTCCGCCAACTATCATGATTCCTAGTAGGCATAGCCTAACTAGCTGTACCAGTTCCTTGCGAGTCGGTCTCGTCGTGACACGGAGTAGCCTTTTCGACGACTCTATGAAGCCTCTGACATTCAAGCTCTATCAACCGTGCTGGATCTTGCTAGCCATGAACAGGTCAGGCTAATCAATATTTCCTTTGGCCAAAATGAATCTCGAAGCTGGAATCATCCACTCAACTCAAATCTTGATAATCTCTATGTCGTTATTGTCCAAGAGTTCAATCAGCTTCGAACGTTGTCCGCCACGTATCCCTTTCCAATCCACTATTGCGGTGTGACAGCCACCAACAGTTTTCTTGAAAGTCAACTCAACAATCTCTGGCGAAAACTGATCGAAAAAGTACTTCGGCAATATGTGTCCAATGGCAAAGTCTTCGTTAGTGTCAGCTTCTGTATGCTTGAGTGAATAGTGTCCACCGCCAAATCCCACAGAAAGCTTACCTGGGGCTTGGCTTGTCGCGGCGGAAAAGGCAGCCGCGGCAACAGCCTCTGCCGCCCGCCTGTCTTTCCATTGCTCTTGTGAACTACCAATCTCGACAAACATAACTGGGGTATGGAGTTCGGTAGGACCGTGATGTGTTGCTTCCAAGGAAATGGAGTATTCATCTAGGCCAATCTCACGGGCTTTCCATTTTAGCATCAGAAGTGCAGACTTCATTCTTCGGGGGTCGACCCAAGCTAGGCTTCTTGGCTGTCCACCTAACTCTGCTGAGTTTGAGGGATTCCCAGTTGTGTGTACAGTAAGGCTTCGTTGACCGCTCTCGCTACTGTGACGTGAAACAAAGATCACTGAATCAGCTTGGAATTCTCTATCTATGTCCTTGACATAGACGCTGTCGACATCGTTGTGAATCAGAAGGACTCTATCGTGCTCCAATACGGGTTGGCCGCAGTGTTTCCTCTCTGTTTCCTTGAAATTGTAGTTCTCAATCAACCTCTCTGCGATGTTCATAGAGGCTGGATCGTTCTGAGATGCTACGATAAGCACTGGAATGTGAAAGTCACCCGTACAGAGATGCTTTGAGGATTATCCTAAAGCAACAGGTACAAGAGGCCTCTGGTTGAGTGGAGCCTGTTCTCTGCTTGATCCCAAGCCGCAGATCTTTCACTGTCTATTACCGCGCTTTGAACCTCTTCCTCGCGGTGACATGGCAGGTCATGCATGAATATGGCATCTCTTGAGGCGGCTGAGAAGAGTTCTTGGTTGACTTGATATTTTGGAAAGAATGCGCTTAGTCTCCTCTGTTTTTCGGCATCTTGGCCCATGCTGACGAAAACGTCGGTGTAGACTACATCAGCATTCTTCACTGCTTCGTAGGGATCGCGGAGAATTTCAATATTGGAGCCTGACTTCTCTGCGTTCGCCTTGGCAATCTGAACATACGTTTGGTAGGGTTCGAATCCTTCTGGGCAGGCAACACTCATATTCATTCCAAATGTTGAACATCCAACCAGTAATGAGTTGCAGACGTTATTTCCATCCCCAATGAACGCGAGCTTCAATCCTTCCAGTCGTTTCTTCTTCTCCCATATAGTCATGAGATCGGCTAAGATTTGAACTGGATGTGAAAGGTCAGACAGCCCATTTATCACGGGCACATCAGCGTATTTCGCAAGTTCTTCTAGGGTTGAATGCTTGTGGACCCGCGCCATGATTCCGTCTACATATCTGCTCATAACACGTGCTGTGTCACCTATTGTCTCGCCTCGGCCTAACTGAAGTTCGTTGAAGCCAAGGTAGAAAGCATGTCCTCCAAGGCTTTCCATCGCTACCTCGAAAGACACTCTTGTCCTGGTGGAGGGTTTCTCGAATATCAAGGCGAGTTGTTTTCCTTTCATAGTGTTCATAGCCTTTTTCTTGGCAACTTCGCGTTTCAACTTCTTGGCCACTTTCAGAATTTGCCATAACTCATTCTTCGTGTAGTCTTGAAGTTCGAGAAAGTCTCGTCCTCGCATAGCCAAATGTATCACTTCGCGGGTTAGATACTAGATCAAGGATAAAATGTTTGAGATAGTTTCTGGTTCAAGAATGATATTCTAACTGAGTATGTTTTTGATGACGAAGTTAGAGTTGAATGGGACCAGATCATCGTATCCTTGGCCCACCCCTGCATAGATGACAGGTTTGCCTGTTGTGAAGGTCACTGAAACAGCTGATCCTCCTCTTGCATCAGCATCCAACTTCGCCAATATGATGGCGTCAACCCCAACAGCCTCATTGAAGACCTTTGCCTGTTCAGCCGCATCGTTAGCCGTAAGAGCATCCACAACCAATACCTTCAGGTCTGGGTTTGACACTCGAACTATCTTCTTCATCTCATCTAGCAAGTTGCGATTTGTCTGCATTCTTCCAGCCGTATCAATCAGTACGACATTGGTTCCATGCGACCTAGCGTAGTTTACTGCGTCAAATGCAACTGCCGCTGCGTCGGCTCCATAGGTATGTTTTATTGTTCTCACACCGACCTTCTGAGCATGTTCTTCGATCTGCTCAATTGAACCGGCTCTGTACGTGTCGGCGCAGGCGATTAGGGCCGTGTAACTCTTCTTAAGGAGAAGCTTGGCGATCTTAGCTATTGTAGTTGTCTTGCCGGTGCCATTGATGCCGAGAAAAACGATAATAGCGGGAGAATTCTGAGCGCGTTTCTGTTCAACCAGACCTATCAGGTCAACTTCTTTGGTTGTAGACATAATCTCCTCTAGGCTCTCTCTCAACGCCGCATCAACTATCGTTTGCCTGTCGCCAAACCTCGGTATCAGTGTGCCCTGAATCTTGTTCTTCATGAAGTTGCATATGTGTTCAGCAACAGGAACAGCAACATCGTTCTGAATGAGATCAAGTTTGAACTCCTCAAGATATCTATCAAGATCTTTTCCACCAAGTTCGGACTTCGAGATCTTCTGTAGAACGCTGTTCATGCCAACCCTTAGTTTGTCAAACAAATCCTATCAGCGGAACAGAAAGGTTCCAATTATCGGTCTCTCGTCGTCTAGATTCAACGCATACTTAAGGAAAGCTCTCATCAATAGACGGTGTAGAGTCTGGATGATCTTATTGAGTCGCGGATGAGTCTCAATGTCTTGGATCCGGTTCTCTGCGTTTTTTGGCATGGTGTCCAGTCAAAGGAGTACTGTAGTCCCCCGTTACCCAGCCCGGAACCATTACACATGATCGACATGACCCCCCACCCCGGGGTAGGGGGGTCGTGAACCGTGACGGTATCCAGTCCTAACTGCAAATCGGATTAAGAGGCTAGCATGTCGCTGAACATCAAAAAGAGAAGACCTCCAAGCTTTTAGCCATCAATCAATATGGCGGTACAAATATTAGTTCAAACTCAGTATTTGAAACGGGGATTATGTTTGATTCGCATTTCTGCAAAGACGAAACGGAAACCAGAGGAAGTCATGGAGAAAGCGGTTCAATACTTCTCTAGTGAGCTAGGTCTCAAACTTACGGACCGTAGCGAGTGCTGTGCGTACTTTGAAGGTGCTGGAGGCCACGTTAAAGTATCACTCTCGGTGGACGCGGATACGGAAGTTGAGGTTGAGAGTCGCGAGTGGGAACATCAGGCCAAAGAATTCCTGAAAAAACTGTAGCCTCTAGCGGTCTAGCTTTCTTTTCCGAGTCTAGACTATTACTGCTTCTCCGCCTTTCTTTTTGATCAGTTCCGATATCCGTGCTCTATCTTGCTCCAGTTTTGTCACGACTTGCGTAAGTTGTTCTTGAAGTGATGTCCTTACTCTCTCTAGTTCTGATTGTCTATTCTTCAACTCGAAAATTGAGTCGTCCACAGGTTTCTCTATGGCGACTCCTGCTCCAATGCCCATAATAATCTTCTCAGTGTCGGTGACTTCCGTCTTGAGGAAAGATCCGGCGCCTATTGGGGCTAGAATCTCGGATCCTTTTGTTTTGCCTTTTATTCCCTCCAGAGTCTGGTTGGCGACGTAGATATCGGCTAGCGATGTGCTAACTAATTCGAGTCTGGCTTGGTATATGCGGGCCGTGCCTTCAAGAAGTCTTTGTTCAACCAATAATTCTCTCAGTGCTTGATCCATCGACGCCATTTTCTATTTCGACTCCTTGGGCTTCTTCACTTCGCTAACCTCAGTCACCTTGATGTCGAACCGTTTCGCCTTGTGTCGACTTCCAACTTCGGCGTAGATCTTTTCCAAGGCTTCGGATTCCTTGAGAGCCTTCAAGTCCTTTGTGAATGAAATTCTTCTTCCACCCTTCTTCAGGTATCCGCTTATCTTGAAAGTCTTGACTTGACTCATTTTCAAATGCCTCTTAGAGCCATTACGTACTTCTGGCTTCTGTCCCATTAGAACTGCGTGATAATAAATGCTGTGTCAGAAATTGGCATTCCGAATTTGGTCTATACGTATCCCATAACTTGACTGATGGTCATCAGTTCAGGTCCAGAAGTCAAGTTGCCTGCTATTGCTCCATGGCCATTTGCCAGTAGACCTGACTTTGGATAAGGGGTTCCACCATTAATAGTCCCTGTGTCCACGGGAACCTTAAGGGTCTCTTCAATATTCTCTTTCTCAGTCTCCCGAATTTTGGGATGCGCTATTATTCCCTTGTTTGTTGCTACTGCGAGTGATCCAACGAATGGCAGACCAAATATCTCGCCTTTCACAGCTTGCACCTTAAGTATGTTAGAGATTTTCTGAACGATAGGATCAGGTATTCTCGGGTCGACCACCGCACCATAATCATTTGCTAGGATGAGATTTCCAATCGCAGTCCATTTCTCCTTCAGAATTTCAACTTTCAGATTCGCTGATCTTCTAATCATCTTAAGCTCGTAGTCTCGTATTGTGTGGGGTACTAGGATGCCTTGTGAATTTCCACTGACGAGAGCCCCGATTACGTGTGACCCTCCTACGCTACACTGGAGAACATCGACGTTGAGGGTTTCATGGAATCGTTGGGTCTTTCTTGGAGAAAGAGCGAATGGAACTAGACATGTAGTTTCGTTGCAAAATCCGTATACGCCAACGTTCGGGCTTCCAAAAATGTCATCGAGAATCAGTGGCAAGTTCTTAATTCGCCAGAATCTGGTCGCGTGGGGTAGGCGATGTTAGATGGACATGAAGCGCCTACGTCTTCGTCGGCGGATAGATTATCACGTTGCCCTCTTTGTCTTTCACAGCTCTTATCTTCAATTTTCGAGGAGGTCTTTCTATGCTGCGTGCCCAGACTTGTTCGTTTATTTCATTACTTACGATGACACTGTCGACTTTCATATGGCGTTTTACGAATTCTCTGAGCACCCGGATGGCTCTTGGGGTTCTACCTTTTGTTGGAGCTTTCCAAGCTTCTCGTAGATTGACTGTGTACGCTTTCTCCTCAACTATCTCAATTTCTTCCTCGGGTTCCTCTTCTTTCTGTGGTTTCTCTGATTTGGCTGCGGTCTTTGCAGCCTCTTCTTTTTCTTCTTCAATAGGTTCCTTTTCTTTTCCTTCTTCTTTCTTCGACATCTAGAGTCATTCCTAGACCTTGAGCTTGGTCCTTCTCCATTGTCTCCTTTTCGGATGCATTCTGACTCGCCCCATCGTTCTCGCAATGACCCACGTTGGAACACTTCGCTTCTGTTTCAAAGCTTTGGCGAGTCTTCGCTTGCGCGCAGTCGGTTTATTTCTTGCCAAGTTTAAGCTCTCCTAATCGTGATGTTTCTTCTTTGTGACTGAAGGTGTACGAGGGCCTCTTTCAACTGTTTATCACCTATAGGGATTCTAAGTTTGCCTGTCTGTGCAAGTTGTATCAACTGCATTTCTAGTTGAGTGGCAAACTCAGGTTTCACCATTCTAATGTTTGCCAGCCGTTGTCTTGCTTCAGGTGTCAGGATCTTTCTGAGTATAGACTGCTTCTGAATCTCGAGTTCTTGTTGAACTTCGGCTTTCCTCTGTTCATCAGCCATTGATCGTTGTAGCTCTGCTAACTTCCTCCTTCTTAGGATCTCGAGTTCTTCTTCGCCTTCTTCCTCGCTCATTTCAGCTCTCCTTTGGCGGACTTCGAGTTTCCTTCAAGGCCTGCGTAGCTAACTTGTTGAGGAGACTGACTCCATCCCTTGAGAGTTTTCGTCCTGCTTTCTCAACATGCACCACGAGTCCCGCCTTCTCCAGTTGCTGGAGTGGATCTCTGATACTTGACCCAGCACCGGGTCTCGTATGTTCAATTCTTCTTCCTCTTCTTCGTCGACCTCCATATTCTACTCGGAGTCTGGAAATGCCTATGGGCCCGTGAATGTACAGTTTCCTCAGCAGCGACGCGCATCTCATGTACCACCAGTCTCGATCATGTGGTGGAAACTCTTTGTGAGAGCTTGTCTTCGCCGTAGCTGACCATACAGGTGGCGTGACTTCTCCAACATTCTCCTTCAGGTGTTTAGACAACATTCTCAGGAACGTATCAGTAGGAACATCACGTGGGGTTGGCAATTACTTTGCACTTCTTGGTTTGAACGAATCTTCAGAGTTCAGGTGGAATCATATAAGTTTTGACAGGCTACGGCTTGGAGGCCTTTTTGTGGAGGGTGAAGGTTCTACCTCGGACATCAACCAGTGTGGAAGACGTTGCTTTGGCCACCGTCTCCGCAATGTCCTTCACAGACTCAGTTGATAATGCGGATTGCTGAACCTTTGCTTTGACCAGCTGAGAAGTCTTCAACTGTGTCTTGATCTGATTCAGCAGCATTGGAGTCACTGCTTCTTTTCCAATCCAGACAGTAGGCTTTATGGTTCCTGATTTGCGATGAAGTCTTGACTGGGCCTTCAACCATTTTTCTTCTCCATAAGTGAAGGATACCGCTTGTGACCACCGCAGTCCAAGCAGGTGATGATAACCTTTGTTCCTCCGTTGGGACGGGTTCTCACTCTACAGTTGAACCCGGGAACGAGCAGAGTTCCGCAGTTCTTACAGATCATCCGTTTGTGTTCTCTTGGAATATTCACTTGAGCTCTCATCCCAATCTTTCTGGCAAGTTCAACATATCTCCGAGTCAGCTTGCCATCTGTCTTAACAGTTTCTTTGGCTAGATCAAGCAATATCTCAATTCTTTCTCTTGCTATGTCTCGTTCGGCTTCTTTCCAGCGTCTCATCAAGCTCTCAATCTTATATCATTCATAGACACCGTTAAAAGTTGTAGAACTTTGCCCCTCATATTCATCCTTGCAGAGACGGCGCTAGAGACGGTGCCGAAGGCCATTCTGAATCACCCATCGGTTATTACGAGGGCAAGAACTAAGGGAAAACGTCCAGGCGCAATGCTCCTAGACAGAACCTACCATCACAATGCAATGCTGAGACTTCCAAACGCGAAGAAACGTGGCAGACCAGACATAGCTCATGTTACACTTCTCGAAATCCTTTCTTCACCGTTGAACAAAGAGGGCCGGTTGAAGACGTACATTCATACCGTAAACGATTACGTGATTGAAGTCGACGAAAAGACACGGCTGCCGAGAAACTACAATAGGTTTGTTGGCCTAATGGAAGAGTTATTCCTGGAAAAGCGGGTTCCTAATAAAGGGAACCCTCTGCTCGTTTTGAGGAAGATGAGGATCAAGGAACTTGTTGAAATGATTGAACCTACTGTCATAGTTGCCTTCAGTTCTATTGGGACGCCAACTTCGATAAGGGAAGTTTGCAGTGAACTGACTGAAGAGCGGCGTCCTGCGGTTATGGTTGGAGGCTTTGCGCACGGACATTTCACAAAGGCGACATCTAGCGCTGCGGACAAGATAGTATCAGTATATCACAGACCTCTTGATGCATGGGTCATCGCGTCAAGGGTAGTCTACGAATACGAAGTCAGCGCGGCCAGATGAACCTACTTGGTTTGACGCGTACTTTGCTTGTTCCGTCTCAACTTTCTTGAATAAGCAACACATAGAACTGCAAACAGAGTAGGGATTGCAAGAAGGGCAGATCTATTGTGGGAGAACTCTGGGATTGTAATCCAACGTCCGTAGATGAAAGCACCAGTTGCAGTTGCTGTGGTCTCAACGTTCGAGTCGTTCTCAACGGACCCGTTGGCATTGATTCCAATGTAGAATCCCCCGTTTGTTGACTTCCGATTCAAAGCCTGTTGAAGATCGATGCCTTTTTCATTCATTCCCGTTATCCAGTCGTAGAGATTCGAGGCATAGTCAACAAACTTCATGTCACCTAAGACTATCCAGATTTCGACCAGGGCTCTCATCAGTTCCGCGGCTCTATAGACCTGCTTCGGATATTGTTTCACTCCTAGATTTGTTCTATGCCAATATACTCCCCAGTTGCTATCAATCAGTTTCAGAAGGAAATTGTCGGACCAAACGTAGATGCTTGCTCTTACATTCGAAAATGTGGGTTCGACATCGTTTGTGAGAGAGCTGATCGTTCTCAGATAGCTTGTCAGACCAAACATCGCTCTGCCGTTTGAATCAGTGTATTGTATGTTGTCGGTTTCCTCATGATAGAAGCCGCCGTAAGCC
>CAZJUU010000011.1:12247-17190 GCA_964549295.1 uncultured Candidatus Bathyarchaeia archaeon | reverse complement strand
TCTTCGGGACCTTCTCCATCGCCTGATCTAGCAGACGAAGATACTCTTCACTCACGAGATCGACACCAACTTTCCAGTATGAGCTCTCGATGCTTGGATAAAAATATTCTCACGTTTCTGCGAATAGTGCAGAAACTTTTTGAATGTGCCACTATCCTATCAACCCGTCAATGCAATGTAAGTGGTACGTGCTTGCAGTCGAAAAGAAAATGGATCGTATGCTCAGCTTGGCCCTACGTCAACACAATTCCTCATCTTGGAACATTCATTCAACTTCTCTCTGCTGATGTTTTCTCAAGATATCTGAGACTGAAAGGAGACGAGTACATATCAGTAAGCGGATCCGACGAGCATGGAACGCCGATAGAGGTGGAGGCAGTAAGAGCAGGGATAGATCCAAAACAGTTAACCGACAAGTATCACAAGACGATATGTGAACTCCTTGAGAAATACGATGTCAGATTAACCAATTATACAAGAACTCACAGCCCAGTCCACATTAGAGTAACTCAAGACATTTGTAAGAAGATCTACGAGAATGGATATGTCTTCGAGCAAAGTGCTGACCTACCCTATTGCATTTCGTGCAACCGTTTCCTACCGGACAGGTTTGTAGAAGGCCGGTGTCCCCACTGCGACTACGAGTTTGCTAGAGGAGATCAATGTGAAAGCTGTGGCAGAGTTCTCGAGCCGCTTGAACTGAAGAACTCAAAATGCGTTATCTGTGGAACAGCGCCAGAAACGAGATCATCCAAGCATTGGTTCTTCGATCTTCCAAAACTTGAGGCTAGGCTTCGACACTATCTGGAGGCAAGCACTCAGTTTCCCAACAACGCCCGCAATTTCTCAATGAGATGGCTTGAAGAAGGCCTGAAGGCCAGAGCTCTTACTCGCGATAACAAATGGGGAATACCTGCGCCATTCCCCGGCGCAGAAGACAAGACTGTTTATGTCTGGTTCGAAGCTGTTCTGGGATATGTTTCGGCCGTGGTGGAGTGGGCTGAAAAGAATGGAACGCTTGAAGAATGGAAAAGATTCTGGTTCGACAAGTCTGCCAGAAACGTGCATTTCATCGGAAAAGACAACATACCCTTCCACACAATAATATTTCCAGCACTGCTGATGGCGACTGGCGACCCATACGTTCTTCCTTGGCAGGTTTCCTCAACTGAATTTATCTTGTATGAGTCCCAGAAATTCTCTAAGAGTAGAAGGATTGGGGTGTGGCTTGATGAGGCTTTGGAGATCGCGGGGCCCGACTACTGGAGATTCGTCCTTATTGCGATGAGACCTGAGTCCAAGGATGCGAACTTTACTTGGCAAGAATTTGAAAGCCTCATCAATTCTGGACTTAACGATGCGATTGGCAACTTCATCAATCGCACTTTAACCTTCATCGCGACGAAGTACAGTAGTGAGGTCCCCAGGCCAAGCGATATCGATGAAGTCGATAATCGAATCATGGATCAGATCAAGAAAGCCTCAAGCCAAGTAGGGGAGCATTTCGAGAACCTTCGTTTAAGAGAGGCTCTGCTCTCTATTGTGGAAATGGCTAGAAATGGGAATCAGTACTTGAGTTCGCGTGAGCCATGGCATCTCATTAAGACGGATCCAAAGAGGGCTGCGACAACCGTTTACGTATCAACCCAATTGGTATACGCATTGGCTATCCTGATTGAGCCATTCATTCCCACCCTATCGGAGAAGATCCTTAACCAGCTGGGATTGGAAAGCAGACTAACGTCCGGTATGTGGGACAAAGTGGGAACTCACTTCATCCATCCTGGACATAAGATTGGAAGACCTGAGCCGTTGTTCAAGAAGGTAAATGCCAAGGAGATCCAGAAGAAAAACCATCAGTCAAAGTGATCTGTCGTAATTTTGATGTTTGACATATTGCGCCGGAAGTCTTGGAAATTGCCGCTGAAATTTGATCTGCACGTGCATACAGTCAATTCGAAAGACGGTCACACGAGCCTCGAAGATCTCCCTCGCGTTGTATTGAATCATGGTCTTGATGGAATCGCGGTTACCGATCATGATGTACTCTCAAAGGTCCAATCCAAAGAGATCACAGTCATTCCAGGAATCGAAGTCAGCACGAGACATGGCCACATGCTTGCTCTGAACATACGAGAGTCGATAAGAAAGGGACTTCCGGCCGATGAGACTGTTGAAATCATACATGACCAAAATGGATTGGCAGTTCTACCACATCCCTACGACTTTCTCAGGTCGAGTCTCAGACCCAAGAAATTGCTAAGAAAGGCGGACGCTGTGGAGACAGTAAATGCATCTTCACCGCTTTTTCCACTGTCTAAGTGGTTTGCAGAAAGATTCGCCGCGTCCAGAGGACTTCCTGTTACCGGTGGAAGTGATTCACATCTTCCTCAAACCATTGGAGACGGGTACACTTTGATCGATGTCGAATCAACGCATATTGATGACATAGTTGAAGCGATAAGAAAAGGAAGAACCCAGGCCTTCGGCAGACCTGTAAGTCTTGTCAACAGGGCGAGAGAGCTCAAGCTCGACATCGACAAACGTTTGATGCTCAGGTTAGACGTTTGAAACATCGGGACATAGAAACTGGAGTTCTGTCACTTGCCAGCGTATGACCCTGCCCCTACTGTGTGACAACATGTTTTGACAGGTGCCAACAGCATGAAAGGAAAGCTTTTTCTTCAAAATTGGAGAAACAATTGGTCGTCAAGGCGTTTTTGATGACAGGTTCTCAAAGGAACGTAATTATCTTTCTGGACACTGACAAACATGCTAGTCCCTTCGATTTGTTAACGGCTTCTGATTTGTATCCTGACGCGCAGATTCTGTACTACAGCAATGTAGATCCAAACGATACAAGAAAAATAGTTCAGGATGCAATGTTCCCCCGCGGACCGGACGGCGCCAAGAAAACGAAAATCTTCATCGGCGGTTACGATGTAGAGAAAGCGGATCGAATACTCATCGAAGTCAAGAAGGCGATGTTCAAGCCTTTTGAACTGGGAATCATTGTCGACCCAAGAGGCGCCTCAACGACAGGATCCGCTGTTGTCGCAAAGTGTCTTAGTATCTATCGTAAGCACAACATCAATTTGAAGGGAGTGAAAGCAACAGTCCTTGCTGCCACAGGACCTGTGGGAAAGATAGCTGCGCATCTGCTGGCTTCTGAAGGCATGTCAGTGATTGCCACTTCTAGAAGCTTAGAAAGATCGAGGGCACTGGCCGAAAGTGTCAACCAAGATCTGAAGACGAATCTGGTTCAGGGTGTCAAAGGTCAGACAGAGGAAGAGATAGGTAAAGCCATTCAAGATTCAGAGATGATTATCGCAGCGGGAGCGGCAGGGACACAGCTTCTATCACTGGAGACATTGAAGCGGTATGGGGCGAAATGTAGGGTCGTAGGTGATGTAAATGCTGTTCCGCCGACTGGTGTGGAAGGCCTGAAGTCAACGGATGATGGAGTTGAGTTTGCACCTGGAATTCGTGGAATAGGCGCTCTGGCTATTGGAGTATGGAAGAACAAGATTGAGGCTGAACTTTTCAGACGCGCCATCGATCTGACAAAGGGCGTCTTTGATCACATTGTTGCTTATGAGATCTCGAAATCACTTCTACTGGAGAAGGGAATGCGCGTGGCTGAGGGAGTTGCCAAGCCGAAGTTTGGCATTGAATTCGTTCCAGAGAAGGCTGTTGACAAGATAGTGAAGTGGGTCAAGGCGGCTGAAGACGGCGGCTTTGACAACGTGTGGGTTACAGACCACTATAACAATAGAAATATCTACATGCTCCTCACAGCAGTCGCGCTTAGCACAAACAGGATTACAATTGGAACAGGTGTAACGAATCCGTTCCACATAAATCCGGCTTGGACGGCGTCTGCAGTAGCAACATTAGATGAACTTTCAGGGAATCGGACAATTTTGGGAATAGGTCCTGGAGATGTTACAACGCTTAGGACTCTGGGAATAGCTTCCGAGAAGCCTCTTTCAGCCATGAAAGAGTGTGTTGATATTATAAGGAGACTGTGGCGTGGCGAGACTGTACAGTTCGAAGGTAAAGTGTTCTCAATGAAAGGTGCGAGATTAAACTACAGGCCGAAGAGATTGCCACCGGTCTACATGGGAGCTCAAGGTCCGAAGTTGCTTGAACTTGCTGGAACAATAGCTGATGGGGTTCTGATCAATGCAGCTCACCCACGTGACTTTAAGTTCGCTGTGGAACAGATTCGCAAAGGTGCCTCGGCGACTGGAAGGGACGTCTCAAAGATAGATGTCGTCGCTTACGCGAGTGTCTCTGTTGATTATGAAAGAGGCAAGGCAAGAGAGAAGGCCAAAGAGGTTGTTGCGTTCATTGTCGCAGGAAGTCCACCGGAAGTTCTCAAGAGACATGAGATATCTCCTGAAAGCGCTTCTAGAATTCTGGAATTCCTAGAGAAAGGAAAGTTCGGGGACGCGTTCAACGCCGTCACCGATCAGATGCTTGATTCGTTCGCAATATGTGGTAGACCAAGTGAGATCGTGGACAAAATAGCCGATATATTGAAGATAGGAGTAACGCAGGTTGTTGTCGGCTCGCCTATTGGACCTAACAAGGCTGACGCAATATATACAATATCAAGAGACGTGATTCCACACTTCAGATAGGGACGAGGTATCTGCTGGATTAATTGGTGACATCGCAAAGGATTTAGCTTGCCTACTAGGCATCATCGGAACATTAGAACAACCAAGATTCGAAATCATGAGTGTGTAACAAATGTCACAGCAGATCAAGATCTTTGGAACCTTGATGAAAGAAGTTGTGCAGACGGAGCTGTGCATGTTCTGCGGGGCATGCATGGCGGCTTGTCCAGTCAATGTTCTAGTCCCCACAGAAGAAGAGAAACCCACAATCAAAGGCATCTGTGTTCTCTGCCAGATGTGTTACTATTCATGCCCACG
>CAZJUU010000011.1:0-12147 GCA_964549295.1 uncultured Candidatus Bathyarchaeia archaeon | reverse complement strand
CCACAATCAAAGGCATCTGTGTTCTCTGCCAGATGTGTTACTATTCATGCCCACGTATCGAATTGCCTGAGGGAACAATCGAGTCGAGAATCTTCGGACGTGCTAGGTCAACGAGTGAAGGCGATCTAGGAATCGTCCGGGCATCATACATTGCCAGATCGAAGAATGAGCAGGTATTGAGCGTCGCTCAAGACGGGGGAGTCGTTACGTCACTTCTGACACACGCTTTGGAAGCAGGTATGATAGATTATGCTGTTGGAACAGCAAAAAGCTCTGAAGATCCATGGAGACCCAAGCCTACAATAATGAAAAGTTGGGAACAGATTCGAGCAGCAGCCGGAACGAAAGTTACTACCAGTGGATCCCTTTCGGCGATCGCCGACGCATGGCTCGGATACCCCGAGTCCAAACTAGCGTTCGTAGGATTGCCATGCCAGATTCAAGCCCTGAGAAGGATCCTAACCACTCCCCACGGACCACGCAAATATGGCGAAAGCGTGGAACTGGCCATAGGCCTGTTCTGCAACAACAGCTATCGCTACAACAAACTGATTCGCGACTTTTTGAAAACTCAGAAAAATTGCGATTTGCAGACGATCACCAAGATGCGACTAGACGCGAAAGATGATTGCTACATAGCATGCGAAGGCGAGAAGACAGTTGTTGACATTCCAACGAAGGAGATTGAGCCCTACTTGCTTGGTGCGTGCACCAAGTGCAACGATTTCACGTCTGAGCTGGCCGACGTTTCGATTGGAGCAAATGGGGCTCCGAAAGGTTGGTGCACACTCCTGGTTCGTAGTGAGAAAGGAGAAGCGCTGGTAAAAAGCGCGGTGGAAAAGAAGGTGGTGGAATTGAAACCGCTTGCGGACGGGTTGTCAGTGATTTCAGAGATATCGTCCAAGAAGAAGAAAAGAGAGGCACCCTACATCTCAAGGACTATCTAATGGCAATTCCCACTTTAGGTGGGTTCTGATCCTCCTACTACTTTAGGAGCATCTGTCTCCTATCAAAACCTGCAAGTTCGAAGTTGTTAGTCATCAGGATAGCGTGAGTTGGGCAAATGTCTTCGCATTGTGCACAGAAAGTGCATCTATCAAGACGGAATATTGGTCTTTTCTGGCGTTTCTTCGTCTCGTCATCGATCATCTCAATTGTCTCTGATGGGCATACACGGAAGCACATTCCACATCCTATGCACTTCTCAATCTCGAAAGCAAGTTTTCCCCTGAGGCCTTTCGGGATTGGAATGAGTTCTCTTTCCTTGAATGGGTAGAGAATTGTTGCTCTCTTTCTGAAAAGGTGCTTGTACACTTCACCTGTCATCGACATGATTCTCACATCCTCTTGGAATACTTCTGCAGCTGTTCCCAGGTCCAGACCCAGTCTCTATTTTTGGATGGATCAACAAATCGAACTGATCTATCCATACAACACATGCATGGATCGATGCCTGCCAGAATCACTGGAATATCTGCTATCCGAACCGTGTAATCCTCCTTGGAAGTCAACATCTCGACGAGGGCTGACAAGTTTCCAAGCGTGGGTGCTCGAACCTTGTATCTTTCAGGTTTGTCGGTTCCGTTCGATTTGACGTAGTGAATGTCCTCGCCTCTGGGAGCTTCAACTCGGCTAACGGACTCTCCTCTTGGTGGTGTGTTTGGCAATCTAATTCTAATTGGGCCACTTGGCATGTGGTCGAGGCAATATCTCACTTGGTTTATGGCTTCAAACGTCTCCTCTACCCTGACAACAACTCTACCAAACAGATCACAAGAATCATACGTTATAACGTTGAATGGAACCTCGTCATGAGCCGCGTATGGATCGTCACTTCTTACGTCTGATTTGATTCCTGACGCCCGTAAGGTAGGTCCGACTGCCGAATGTGATATAGCTTCCTCTGGAGTTAGCCTTCCAACGCCTACTAGCCTCTGCAGGAGAGATCGTTCTGAGGTTGCAATTTTCTTGTAGTATTTCGTTCGTTCCTCGAGAATATCCATTCCCTTTCGCAGTTTCTGTTCTATCTCAGGAGTTACGTCTCGTCTAACTCCTCCCACAGTCATAAGCGCGGTTGACACTCTGTTGCCAGTTAGCGTTTCTATCAGGTCCATAACAACTTCGCGGTCTCTCCAGACATACATGAATAACGTGTCAAAGCCAACTTCATGTCCTGCCACGCCTATCCAGAGAAGATGGCTGTGAATTCTGTTCAGTTCCTCTATGATGACTCTGATGTATTCGGCGCGTCGAGGGATTTCCTTCTCGTAAAGGTACTCAACATTCTGGCAGAAGCAGAGTGTGTGAGCTACGTTGCATATTCCACATATGCGTTCCATCAATGGTATGTTCTGTATGTAGTTCTTTGTCTCAGCCAGTTTCTCCACGCCTTTGTGCGCGTAACCTATGCGTACCTCGGCCTTGACCACATTCTCCCCATCAACCGTGAACTTGAAGCTTTCCGGTTCCTTAAGAGCCGGATGCTGAGGCCCAACGATTATACTAAAATTCGAAGACATACTACGCGGTCACCTGTTGCTCGGATTCCTCAGGTGCTTTCTCTGCTTCCTTAAGTTTTCCGAGTAGAGCTGCCACGCCGTAGATTATCGCCTCGGGCTTCGGTGGACAGCCATAAACATACGCGTCAACTGGGATAACAGAATCCAAGCCTGGGTAGACATTGTAAGCACCTCGGTATACGCCTGAACTGTTGCAGCAGTTGCCGATTGAAACAACAAACTTCGGAGACGCCATCTGTTCGTATATTCTAATTATTCTATCCCTATTCTGCATATTCACCGGACCTGTCACAACTAGCACGTCCGCGTGTCTTGGACTACCCTTCAGGATTGCGCCAAACCTCTCTAAGTCGTAGCGAGGCATCAACGCAGCAAGAACTTCAATATCGCATGCGTTGCATCCACCAGTGTTGAAATGGACAAGCCAAGGACTCTTTCTTCTAGCCCAGTTGACCAAACCCAAATTCGCAATCTCCAGTCGGTCTTGAATTGTTAAGACCTTTCGGTCCCGTTGACCTTACAGGCTGACGTAGATATAATAAACTCTTTCGTTTATTCCGTGCAACCTAGAAATGATAGCAGAAAGGGGGCTAGTCTGACTCGAGTTGATCCAAGTCAAGATCTATGTCTAGGCTCTTATCCTTTCCAACTTCTGGTTCCATGTTGTACATACCAAATGGCATCTTGCGGTAACCCCCCACATACTGTTGCCAGTAGTCCATTCCGGTCAGGACAAGCGTAACGCGCAACGACGAATCTAGAGATGGGTCAACGCGTGCGCCCCAGACAATCGATGCATCTACAGGCAACATTTCACCAACGACCTCTGCAACACGACCTGCCTCAGAACTTGACATAGATGAATCTCCTGAAACGAAAACCAAGGCTCCATTCGCCGCGCCGTGATCAACTTCTAGAAAAGGGGACTGGAGTGCGTTTCTTACAGCTTCTTCAACTCTGAATGTCGAGTTTGATTCACCGATACCGGCTAGAGCCACGCCACCTCTTTTCAAAAGATTCTTGATATTGCTCTGACGCAAGCCGTAGCCAGGTATTGAAACATTTTCTGAAAGGCCTTTCAACACATTCACCAGGACGTTGTCGGCCATGGGCAGAACCGACTGTGAGACTAGACCAGGCATCGTTTCGATGGGTCGATTGTTGTCGATGACTATAGTAGTATCGCAAGCCTTGGTCATGGCCTCCAATCCTTGAATTGCAACCATTCGCTCTCTCTTCTCACTTTCGAACGGCATCGTCACGAGCCCTGTTGTAATGGCGCCGCTATCCTGAGCCATTTGCGCCAAGATCGGAGCTGCTCCGGTGCCTGTGCCTCTCCCCATTCCAGCTACCAAGAAGATTATGTCAACATTCCAGAATATCGGACCCAACTTCTCAAATGACTCTTCCACTGCTCTTTTTCCAATCTCAGGATCTCCACAGGCACCGAGACCATGAGTAGCTTCAAAACCAACCAGATACTTCTGGTGAGCTCTCACTACGCCAAGATGATCCTGATCCGTGTTTACCGCAATGCATTGGACGCCACTAGCTCCTGTCTCCATTAATCTGCTCACCAAATTGTTCCCTGCGCCTCCTATGCCTATGACTAGAACCTTCGAAAGCGTTGAGTTCAACAAGTCGGAACAAACGACGCTTTCGAAACCGTATTGAATCGCGCGTGACGTCTGAACCATTTCGTTGCACCTTGAGAAGACAAACCCAACCGGAAACGAGTGAATACAGGAATAGTATCGTTGGAGTCTATATACTTCTTGGTAATTATTTATAAATACGATTGTAATACCTTACGTCGTAATTACATAAGAGGCAAACATTGTAGTATTCTGATGATTACATACATATGTCTATTCTCATACTCGCCGGACGTCAGCTTGAACAGCTCTGATAGTGGGATTGAACGTGATTATTCTATTAGTCTCCGTGGGTTCCACTGTTGCTTCGATGTGTTTTGGGAATGCTCTCGTTATCTTGATGAGAATCTTCTTGCCAAGTTCGGTTTGTTGATTTATTATGGTTTTCTTGTAGTTGTCTGTTCTTGTAATTGTCTTCCCTTTCTGGGATTCTTCTGTAGGTGTTGTCTGTTGGGTTTGGCCTATCATTTGTTGGTTCCTTTCGAGGCTTATCTTTGAGCAGAGCGATGTGGCTGTTCGGGATCTTGTGTTGATGATGTCTCTTGGAAGCGAGAGAAGCCTTCTGGCTTCTGTCTCAGGGCGTTGTCCGTATTTTGATATGTTTGTTATGTCAGGTCTGGTTTCCGTGATTAGATTGATTGTTGATTCAAAATCTTGCTCAGTTTCTGTTGGGTAGCCCACGATGATGTCGGTTGATAATGTGAGATCTGGGATTCTTTCCCTCAAGGTCTTGGCGAGTTGCACAAATTCCTCAGCGTTGTATTCGCGGTTCATGTCCTTGAGAACCTTGGTGGAGCCTGATTGCGCTGGGATATGTACGAACTTGTAGACTTTTGGATCTTTGAGGATGCCGATCAGGTTGTTGAGAATCGTCTTCGCATGGTTTGGGTTCATCATTCCAATTCTGATTCTGAAGTCGCCGTTGATTTTGACGAGATTTTCTAGAAGCTCCGTTAGGTTGGTTTCTCGGTCTAGCCCGTAGGCTCCGGTGTCTTGAGCAGTGATCCAAATCTCTTTTGCGCCGTTGGATACTGCGTTTCTAACTCGTTCTACGATTGATCTCTCGGGAAATGAGTGTAGTCGGCCTCTGGCGTGTCTTGCGCAGCAGTATGAGCAGTTGCCTAGGCATCCCTCAGCGATCTGAACGATCTCAACATATGGATTCAGTCTTTTCTTTGGGAGTGTGGGTTTCTCTGGTGGTCTGTCTGAAAAATATTTTAGATTTCGTCTTGTTTGATTGACATGTTCAACGATCGAAGGAATATGATGGATAGATTGTGGGTCTAGGACGGCGCAGTACCCTGGTGCAACATGTTCAATCGATTCAAGGTCAATCTTTGGCAGACAGCCCGAGATTATCAGAGGTTTATCTCTTAGTTTTGCGATTCTGTGAAGTACCTTAATCTGAGTTGGTTCTTTCACGGCACATGTGTTTATGATGAGAACATCAGCTTCGGATACATCATCTACAATTATATGTCCAGCTTGTTCCAAGAGACCTAGCATAATCTCTAAGTCATGTCTGTTTGAAGTACACCCATAGTTCTCTGCATAGATCGCTTTCTTCAAGGCTATCTACATTATTCGCTGTTGCTACTTGCCAATCGAGGCTGTCCTCCACCAACGGGAGGAATTATCGCAAACTGACAACCGTTTGGGATCTTTGTCTTGAGACCTTGAAGAGATGTAGCGCTCTTGCCGTCGATGAGGAACTGAAGGTGGTCTCTTGGTACGCCGGTCTCTCTGTCGAACACGTAATCAGCGAACTGTTGGCCGTACCTCTTTGAAAGTAGCTTCAGCAGACTCTCAACAGTGGTGCCGTCCTCAACTTCAATAGACTCCTCTTTCTTGCCAACAATCTCTCTGACTGTGGCAAAGTGCTTCACTAATACCCTCATATAGATTCACGTTGGATGTGGCCGTATCTTTGGTCTAGTTTTGTGTGGACCATTAAGATAAACGCTGCAGTGTTCGAGATCAGGTTTCGGACTTACGGAGAAGACAAGACTTCCAGTTGATGCAGAGTGTCCTTGGATGCGACGCTTTGACTTCATCAACCTTTGTTACAGTGGTGTTTTGTGGCGCGCTCAGAACCTTCTGTGGATTGCCGTACGCGTCTTCGCTTATGCGTATCATTGAGCTGATGAACTTGTCCAGTTCTTCTTTGCTTTCGCATTCGGTTGGTTCAATCATCAAGGCTTCGTGAACAATTAGTGGGAAATAGTTGGTCGGTGCATGCAACCCATCGTCTAAAAGGCTTTTGGAAACGTTAAGTGCTCTCACTCCAGTGTCTTTTGACATCTGTTCAGCGCTGATCACTGACTCATGTTTTCTTGGGTTCTCGGGTCCAAATGGTAGTGTGTAGCCTTTTGCTTTCAAGACTTTTCGGCAGATATAGTTCGCGTTCAATGTGGAAAGCTCGGCTACTCTTTCGAGTCCTTCCGCGCCCATCGCGAGGATGTATGCGTAGCTCCTTAGGAGGACAGCAATGTTTCCGTAGAACCCTCTCATTTTTCCAATTGTGTGGGGCTTATCGTAGTCAAGGTAGTATTTCTTTCCGTCGCACTCGACTGTGGGAATTGGTAGAAACTTTTCGAGGCTCTTCACAACGCCGCATGGACCTGCTCCTGGCCCTCCTCCCCCGTGGGGGGTCGCCAAGGTCTTGTGAACGTTCACGTGGACCATGTCGAAGCCCATATCACCCGGGCGAGTTTTTCCCAGTATGGCATTCATGTTAGCTCCGTCATAGTAGACGAGGCCTCCCGCGTCGTGTACAATTCTTGATACTTCCACAACGTTCTTTTCAAATATGCCAAGCGTGTTCGGATTTGTTATCATAAGTCCAGCCGTCTGCGGTCCAACCGTCGCCTTCAAGGCTTCCAGGTTCACGGTACCATCATCAGGGTCGGAAGGTACGACGACCGTGTTGAACCCTGCCATTACGGCGCTGGCTGGATTCGTTCCATGTGCAGAATCGGGAATGATCAGCTCTCTCCGCTTGTTCAGCTCGCCATTGTATTTGTGATAGGCTCTCATTATCATGGTTCCAGTAAGTTCTCCATGTGCTCCAGCTGAAGGCTGAAGCGAAACCTTGCTCATGCCGGTTATCTCAGCGATGAATGCTGAAAGCTCGTACAGAATCTGGAGTATGCCTTGGACTGTTGACTCATCTTGGTACGGGTGGATGTTCTGAAGCTTCGGGGTTGCCGTGACAAGGTCACAGACTTTGGGATTATACTTCATCGTGCAGCTTCCAAGTGGATAGATGCCTAAGGTCACACCGTACGTCTGCTGTGAAAGACGGGTATAATGTCTAATGACTTCGACCTCGGACACTTCAGGTAAGAGTGGAGCTTCTTCCCGAATAAGCTTCCTAGGCAATAGTTTCAAAATGTCTCCAACAATCTTCGTCTCTTCGGGATCAGCCTGGGGAACCAAATGGCCTACTTTGCCCGGAGATGATCGTTCGAAAATCGTTTGTTCATTCCATCTTGCTTGATGAAACTCCATAATACTCACCTTTTCAAAACCTTCCTGACAGCTCCAGTCAATTTGTCAATATCACTCTTCGAGTGAACCTCAGTGACGCAGTACAGGGCTGATTCTCCAAGTTCAGGGAACTCTTTCTTCAGCAGTTTTCCGCCGTGAACTCCTTCCTTCAGAAGCTTTCCATGGACGTCCTTGGCCTTAATCTTCGTTTTGTCGAAACTTACAGTGAACTCTTTGAAGTGTGAAGCTTCGAACATTGGAGCTTCCACTCCACGTATCTGGCTGAGCTTCTTCATTGCGTAGTGAGAATTCGTCATTATGGTG
Source organism: uncultured Candidatus Bathyarchaeia archaeon (assembly GCA_964549295.1). Lineage (GTDB taxonomy): Archaea > Thermoproteota > Bathyarchaeia > 40CM-2-53-6 > CAVXDP01 > CAVXDP01. The sequence continues at coordinate 4,160 of CAZJUU010000011.1, read as the reverse complement.
GTGCAAAGATCTCTAAGACCTGTAGGTCCAATAAGGGAGAGGTACACAGCTGAAGCCACGGCTAGAAGTGCTTCATTCGAACATATGTTTGAGGTTGCCTTTTCACGTCTAATATGTTGCTCTCTTGTGGATAGGGTCATGCAGTAGGCTCTCTGTTTGCCGTCCACGGTAGTTGTCATACCAATTACCCGACCTGGCATCTGTCTCAGCAGTTGATCGCCATTACACGCAAAGATTCCAATCAAGGGACCTCCATAGTTCACTGGGCTTCCTAGTGGTTGGCTTTCACCGACCACTATGTCAGCTCCATATTCACCGGGGGGCTTGAGGATCCCGAGAGAAATCGGATCGACTCCAACGATGAGCATCGACCCGTTCTTATGCGTCAGATCAGAGATCTCATCGACGCTTTCCTCAAGAAAGCCCAAGTAAGATGGGTTCTCAATATACACCGCGGCGGTCTTCTCTGTCAATTTGGATTTAAGGTCTTCAAGAACAATCTGTCCAGTCTTCTTGTCTTGTGCAACTTCAACGGTCTTCATCTCCGCTGGTTCCGTAAAAGTTCTGAGTGTCATGAGTCTCTCTGGATGAATATAATGTGGATAGATCATCTCACTTCTATGGTTCACCCTGACCGCTGCTCTTGCAGCCTCTCCGACTGCACTTGACCAATCATACAAGGAGCAGTTAGAGACGTTCATTCCCGTAAGCTCGCAGATCATGCTCTGATACTCGAAGAGAGCTTGGAGCACGCCTTGCGAAGCCTCAGCTTGATACGGGGTGTAGGTTGTCAGGAATTCTGATCGATTGACTATCTCCTCAACCACAGCTGGAACATAGTGAGGCCAAACACCTGCGCCTAAGAAGATGGGCATATCCTGTCCTGAAATGTTCTTTCCTAGAAGCTTCCCGATTCTCTCTCTCACTTCATATTCAGACAATGTGTCCGGCAGCTTCAGTTTTCTCTTCAATCTGATTGCATCTGGAATGTCATTGAACAGCTCGTCTATGCTGTTGATTCCAATATCCGCCATCATTGCTTTCTCTATTGAGTCGACACCAGTTGGAAGGTAAGGATGAGCTTTCACCACAAATCAACCTCCGAATTCCCAAACAAACTGGGCTCCTATTGGTCTGCCATTCCACTTTTATCAGTTTCGGCAAGTCCCCTTTTCCTTAATGAATCAGTACGAGAAAGCTTGAGATGGAACTAGGTATCTTTTAATAATTTCAAACGAGACTATTTGGATGGTTGGTTAGAGGGTGCGAAAATTGGCCAAGTTCCACAGACGAGAGGGAATTATTGGAAAAGATGTAATCGAATCCGAGGCTAAGAGAGTCGGTACAGTTAAGGATCTAGCCTACTCATTGGACGGGAAAGTAGCGTTAATCGTTGAACAGACCATAGAAAAAGGCAGAGTACAGGAAGGATTCCTCTCCTTCGACAAGATAGAGAAGATAGGCGACGTTGTACTCGTGAAGTCAGTTCAAGACTTGGAGGTTATTCCGGTCGTTGAAAGAGCTTGTCCAAACTGTAAAGCCAAGAACCCGATTGATGTGAAATATTGCTTCAAGTGCGGCGTTACCTTAGTCGAAGAGTAACGCCCTGCTGATCATCCTTCAATGGGCTTTGAAACTTGCAGTTCTGCATGAGCTGATACTGAAGTCATGCCGTTCAAGGTGCACATCAGATCTTGAATTCCTACAAGTCAAGCCCAAAGATTGGAGCCAGGTGCAGCGTAGACTCCAGTGCTTTCATAAGCCCATTTGCCAAACTGGGAAATGATTGTAGGATAGGCTCTGAATCGAAGCTTCTCGGGAGAGTCGAGTTGGGAAATCATGTTTGGATTGACTCGAACGTTACGTTGTATGGAACCGTTAGAGTCGGAAATCGTGCCTATGTGGGTTCGAACAGTACGTTGGGGCATTTTGACAGAAAAACTCTGACAAGAATGATGACTGAGACGAACATAGGCGGGGTTACTCCGAGTGGCCGCCTTGAAATTGGAGAAGATTGCATAGTCAGGCAGGGATGTACAATCTACTCGTCAGTACGAATAGGTTCGAAGGTTGAGTTCGGACATAACGTTGTGGTAAGAGAAAACACGAGAATTGGAGCCCGAACAATGATTGGAACCGGAGTTGTGATAGATGGAGATTCCAGTGTGGGACGTGATGTGTCGATTCAGACAGGGGTCTACATATCTCGATGCTGCAAAGTCGCGGATCGCGTCTTTCTTGGTCCAAGATGTGTTCTTCTCAATGACAAATACATGATGCTGAAGAAGCCTAAGCTTGTTGGACCAGTGATCGGAACAGGTTCAGCAATTGGCGGAAACGCTACCATCATGCCTGGTGTCAAAATTGGAAAGAAGACCGTGGTTGGAGCAGGGTCGGTAGTGAATTGCAACGTTCCTGACGAAACGGTTTACGTTGGAGTTCCAGCAAGGAGACTTAAGGCAACTCCTAAGGATTGGCGTCTTCTCCTCAGTTCACACCGTTGAGGAATGGCATTTCTCTCGTAGCTCAGCAAGCCCAGTCTAGGGTCGTTATTCTAACTATTCTCAATGCGAAAACTCGTAGAGCATTCTGTCTCATATTCATTCGACCGTGAACAGTTGGAAATTTGAGTCAAGACTTGCAGTCGAGTTTCCAAGATAGTATCCGGAGAGAAGTTGCTATTTCGGGAGTCTTGGGCGCAATAGCAGGTATGTGATCGTGGCCCCTATCAAGATGCAAACGATAGCAATGATGACTCCGTAGACAAGCCATTGAATCCCCAAATCATGTGGAACGATGTCTTCTGGAGAAGATGGTGGAGTTGTGACCGTTATTGTTGATTGATCTTCTATTTCTAGCTCCTGCCCGTTCCACCATGAGCTTGCCCTCAAGGTGTAGTAGTCAGCCTTCTCAGGTTTCCAGGTCACCGTCTCATGAAGGTCATTATCTGTCTGCCATTGCCAAGATCGAACTACTTCACCGCTGGAATCTACAACCTCTAAACGTATCTGATGAGAGTGGACAACCATTATTTCGGCGCATTCTGGAAGTAGGTGAGTAAAGTCAACCGTTATCTTGACAAGTTCACCAAGGTTGTACTCAGCCTTGTCTGTGCTGACCTTGATTGAACGACATGGCATTGATCGTTCTGGGATCTCCAGGTCGAAGTCCAAGTCGCTTAGGTCACCTTCATACTTGATGGCAGTGAACCATGCGGCTGGAGGTGGTGGATAGATCAGAATGACTTCACCAAATAGGGAAACAACTTCTTTGTCTATTGTAGCCAATTCATCATGTGTGACTTGGAACTGGATTGGTTGATCAGTTGGAAGATAACAAGCCAGCCGCATTTTCGGTGGAATCATGGTTTCATCTATTTGATCTGGAGTTATGAGGTAGAGAATTATCTCCGTGGTTCCCTTGGCCGTTGTCGAGACTTTCAGCGGGTAGTATAGACTTGGACTTTGGAACTTGTAGGTGATAGGTTCCAGACTGCTGGCGGTCGAGTATAGGTCAACTAGGTCGAAAACCCAATAGTTGTATTCTCTTGCCAAGTATTCTGAAATGATTTGTATCGTTTCTTCCCGTATACGTGGCTGAGCTACACCCATCTTTCCTGTGTACTCAGAGATGAATCTACTAAGCTCGTCGACAGATGTTGCGTGCACAACTGTGATGTCATGTGCTCCAATCTTCTTGTGGAAGAGAACCTCCAGTCCAGCCTTGTAATCTGATGTGACTGCTCTCGGCATATTCTTCGTCATCAAATCTTGGATCGCTTCGAATGACTGGAAATCTCCAGCTTGCACTTCTGGATTAGACGGAAGCGGAAGGATTTCGAGAACCTTGGTGTCGGAACTGGCGTAGAGGTCTGTCGATAGAATCAGATACTCAACTTGACCGTTCCAAACAATTATCGCCTTCTGCCCGGGTCCGTAAACGTCTGCATCTGTAACTGGAAGAATGCAGCGGTCTGCGAAGGTCATAGGAGTGGAGATAGAAAGCATGACGAGTAAAATCAAGGGAGCAAGACTGGATTTTGACATATACCGCCCTCTTGTTCTGCACTTCCATATTCAGGGGAGTCCATCTAAAATCCTAGAGGTTGAAACAAGTCGTACATAGAATAGAACAATAGGACCAAGCCAACGATACCCCTG
>CAZJUU010000010.1:0-18481 GCA_964549295.1 uncultured Candidatus Bathyarchaeia archaeon | reverse complement strand
CGCTGATCTGGCTGGAACAAGACCTGAAGAAAGTACCACTGTGTCAAACTGCGACTGTATTATCTGGCGACTGAGAGTATCTTCAGCGGTCAGGACGAGGTTCCTTGTTTCGGCATCCTCAGTGATCTCGGCAACTCTTCCTCTTATGTACTTAACCCCTGCCCTCTGAGCTCTTTTGTAATACTCTTCGAACCCTTTACCGTAGGCTCTCTGATCGGTGTAGAAAATGTATACATCACGAGTGGGGTCGATTCTCTTAAGCAACTGCGCTAGCTTGGTAGCATACATGCAACATATCCGAGAACAATTCTCCCGTCCGATCTGCTCGTCCCTAGAACCCACGCATTGGACAAAGGCAACTCTCTTCCCGACGGGCCAAAGTGGTGGTCCCGAAGTTGCCGTAGCGACAATCCGTTCCAACTCTAGGGCGCTGATCACATTGGGATACTTTCCATATCCGTAGACTGCTTTCTCGGTGGCGTCAAAGAGGTCGTATCCCATCGCTGCGATAATGGTGTCAACCTGCAACTTCACATATTCAGGCTTTTCGTCAAATTCGATGGCCTTTGGTTCACAGAATTTTTCGCAAAAGCAGCCAGCACAGCTAAGGCATCTCTTTACTTCATCGTGAATGACGTCGTCTGGCAATCCGTGGTTGACTTCAGCAAAATCACCCTTGGTCACACCCCTTAGAACTGGTTTGGCTCGTTTCGCCTTTGTGATTCCTTTCGTATCCACTTTCAGATCAGATTTCCAAGCGCCTTCTTTTTCCCTACCAGTGCGCATATCTTGGCCGGTCACAAAACGATCGATGGATATTGCCGCCTTCCGACCAGCTGCCATTGCTTCAATGAAGGTGGCTGGACCAAGCACGGCATCGCCACCAACAAAAACGCCCGGTAGGTTAGTCTCCAAGGTGAGCGGGTCAGCCTTGAAAAGTCGATTCTCAGATGAGACCTCAACTAAGAGTTCTGTCTCCGGTTCCTGGCCGATGGCCATTGCCACCAGATCAAATTCTTCCTCTTGTTCAGAACCCTCGATGGGAATCGGACGCCCTCTACCAGAAGAATCTGGCTCTCCCAACCTCATTTTCTGAATCGTAACTGTCAAACGGTCATTCGACCGTGCAATTACTGTGGGACTCGAAAGATACTGGAACTTGATCCCTTCCCGTTCGGCCTCTTCGATTTCTTCAGTGTTGGCCGGCATGTCTTTTCTCGTTCTTCGATAGATCAGATGAACCTCACTCGCTCCAAGCCTCAGAAGCGTACGTGCCGCGTCAATCGCAGCATTGCCACCGCCAACCACTGCCGCTTTTCCAGAGAATTCTCTGATTTCTCCGATGTTGGCTCTCCTTAGGAATTCTATTGCTCCTTCAACTCCAGGCAACTCTTCTCCTGAAATCTCCATCTTCTTGGACCGCCAAGCACCAACCGCTATGAAAACGGCGTCAAACTCTTTCCGCAGTTTTCTTATGGCCTCTTCTCCCTTGATTTCTGTGTTCACGACAAATTGGACGCCCAGCTGGCTTAGAACCTGTAGGTCACGGTCCAATATTTCTCCAGGCAATCGGTAAGAGGGGATGCCATAGCGCAGCATACCACCAATTTCCGACATGCGTTCAAAAACAGTGACGGCATATTTCTTTTGTCGAAGATCATACGCGGCGAGAAGACCGGCTGGTCCCGATCCAATGATCGCGACTTTTCCACCGTTTGAAACAGGCGCGGTCACCGTCCACTTCTTCTCATGTATGATTTCTTGGTCAGCCACATATCGTTTTAACAGGTTGATGGCTAGGCTTTCGTCCACATCCGCTCTGCTACAAGCTTGCTCGCATTGTCTGGAGCAGACTCTTCCTGTAATGCCTGGAAAAGGATTTGCTTCGCGGATTAGAGCCAAAGCTCCTTCATACTCGCCTTTGAAAACTAGTTGCAGATAGCCTTGAACGTTCACATGGAGCGGGCATGCCGCGCTGCATGGCGCTGTTTCATATTGCGCGAGGCCAAGATTATTGAGAGTAGATTGATCATATCCGCCACAGAAGTCAGTCCCCTCTCTAAGTCGTCGACACACCGCATCGTCAATTAGGTATTTGTGAGGAACTGCAACGTGATTATATATGTAGACTGCCCTGCGTTCAGACAACCCTAGATTAAAAAGATCCGGAGTTTTTGTGGGGCATTTGTCTACGCAGTCTCCGCAGGCAGTGCATTTCTCCATATTTATGTATCTAGGCTTCTTCTTGACTGTGACCTCAAAATTACCCAAGTAGCCCTTGACGTTCTCGATCTCTGAATAGGTCATTAGATGTATGTTAGGGTGTTCTCCCGCGTCGGCAAGTTTGGGACCGATGATGCATGTGGCGCAGTCTTCGGTGGGGAAAGTCTTGGAGAGCATAGCCATCTTGCCACCAATCGACGGTTCCTTCTCAACAAGATACACATCAAAGCCTGCGTCACCCAAGTCCAGCGCCGCTTGAACACCCGCTATACCTCCACCTACAACGAGAACTCGTCTGCCTATTGGTAGCGCTTTTCTTTCTAGAGGGAGATCAAGTCGGCATTTGGAGATGGCCATCTTTACTAGATCTGCGGCCTTTCTTGAAGCCTCAACCTCTGAAGAATGGCACCAGGAACACTGCTCTCGGATATTCGCCATCTCAAAAACATAGGCATTGAGTCCAGCTTTCTCTACAGTCTTCATGAATGTTCTTTCGTGGAACAGTGGAGAGCAGGCAGCCACCACGATCTTATCCAGACTATGCTCTTTCACGTCATCCAGTATGCTCTTTTGCCCATGCTCCGAGCACATATGTTCAAGATCACGGACCAAAGCAATGTCTGGCTGTTCCTTGGCAGCGACCACTACACTCTTGATATCGACAACGTCGGATATGTTTCCGCCACAATGACAAACATAAACCCCGATTCTCATTTTGTCTGCTCCGGAATCTGGAATTTTTTGACTCCTTCCTCGTACAGATCTCGACCCTGACAGTCGACGGCCACAATGCAGGGAAATCTCTCCACTTCTAGTTCCCTTATGGCTTCGGGCCCGAGATCATCGTATGCAATAACTTTGGAATACTTGATGGACTTGGCGAGGAGAACCCCAGCTCCTCCTGTGGCAGCGAAGTAAACAGCTTTGTTTCTTACAATTCCATCAATGACTGCTCTGCTTCGTTGCCCCTTACCAATCATTCCCTTGATTCCGGCATCCAATAGAGTGGGAGTGTAAAAGTCCATGCGGCCACTTGTAGTAGGCCCAGCGGAGCCTATGACCATACCAGGTTTTTCTGGCGTTGGTCCCACGTAGTAAATCACTTGACCGCTAATATCGAAAGGCAAGTCCTTTCCTTCCTTGATCAACTGGATTAGTCTCTTGTGCGCGGCGTCTCTTGCAGCGTAGATCCTACCTGTGAGAAGGATTTTGTCGCCGATTTCCAATTTCTTTAGGTCCATGCTCTCTAGGGGAGTATGAAGACCCACTTCCTTGACCATCATTCTATGCCTCTATACAACTGCTTTTTTGTGCCTAGCAGCGTGGCATTGAATATTGACTGCAACAGGCATACTTGCGATATGGCAGGGCATCGTCAGAATATGAACTGCCAACGCTGTTGTCCTACCACCTAGTCCCATCGGACCTATACCCAGTCTGTTGATTCTCTCCAGCAGCTGCTCTTCAACTATGGCCCACTTTGGATCAGGGTTCTTGGTTCCAAGTGGTCTTAAGAGAGCTTTTTTTGACAACAAAGCACATTCCTCGAAATTTCCACCAATACCTACCCCAACTACAATAGGCGGACAAGGGTTACCGCCAGATCTCCCAACTCGATCGACAACGAAATCCTTTATTCCCTCGATGCCTTGGGCAGGTTCCATCATCTTAACTTCACTCATGTTTTCTGATCCGCCACCTTTCGGCGCGACAGTGATTTTGACTCCATCCCCCGGTACAATTTCTGTGTGAATAACGGCGGGCGTATTGTCATTGGTGTTCTTGCGCTCAATAGCTGGGTCATTCACCATTGATTTTCTCAGATATCCGTCTCGATACCCTTGCCGAACACCCTCGTTAATTCCTTCGAAGAGATCTCCACCAACTATGTGAACGTCCTGTCCCAGCTCCAGAAAGACAACAGCAACCCCTGTATCCTGACACATAGGCATCTGCTCTTCGGCAGCCAGTCGGGCATTGTACAGAATCTGCTTGAGGATCTCTTTCCCCACAGGAGAATCCTCGGTCAATAGAGACTGTTTGATGCTGTCCGTTACATCCGTATCAAGATAGTAGTTGGAATCGATACAAAGTTGCCGAACAATGGAGACAATCTGGGAAACATTTATCTCTCTCAAGGCGAATCCTCCAACTTTCGTGAAAAGCAGAACTCATGAACTACGCTCAGACTGTTCTATACCTTGATGGCAAATATAGATACTTAGGGAGTATGACATAGCTCGGTTATGTTGGTATATACTATCTACAATCGATGAATATTTTGTCATTTGCCCAACTTATTAGTCGCTCTATCAATCGTTGCCTCTGCTATTTCGCCTCCGAGATCCGCAATCCGTACTAGGCTATTCATAATAGTATATAGAACGAACAATGCTAGGGGATCTTCCTCTTCAGAACTAAATATGGTTCTAACCATTTCCTGAAGTGATTGTCCAGTGCTCACCTTGAGCTCTAGGACCTTGTTTGCCGCCTCGATATCTGCAGCGAAGAAAGACTTGATTGCACCGTCGTAGATTGCATGAGCGGAATCGCCTAATCTAACCAATGAATCTAGTTTGGATGAGGAAAGCTGCCTTTTTTCCGTCTCCATCATTAGAACGCTGCGAGCGATATTCACTGCATAGTCTCCAATGTGTTCAATTCTCTGCACCACGGTCTGGAAATCGAAACAATCGACGAGTTGTAAGCCTATTTGATTTGCGAGTACAATGTTGTACGATACGCTTCTGGTCAGTCTCTGGAGAAGCAGCGAAAAGTTGTCGACTTCATCATCAATTGAGATAACTGCGTTAGCTAGGTTCTTGTCAAGTTCAGCAACCGCTTTCATAGAATCTTTGCACATCGACAATGTAATAACGTGCATTCGTCGTATTCCCGTGTCAAATGGTACCTTCGATAACTCAACCAGACTCTCTATTCGAATTTCCTTTGCACTCGCGTCCATGATCCTCATGTAGAGCTTCTGGCATAGATCACGCACTATCTGCCGTTGCCTGACACTGAAAATATGTGTTGAAACAAGCTGAACACTTGAATAGCCACTTAGATAGCAAGCGATCACTTTTCGAGAAAGAAGATTTTCATCCTCAGGACTCACTGAGAGAGTAATCTCACGTGACTCCCCCTTTCTTGTTGCTTCGGGGTAGATCGCGATCGACCCATCGGCCTGGATCGTCAAGAGCACATTATCATGCCATTTTATGCTGTTTAACTCGACCCATTTCTTGGGTAGGGAGACCACCAACGTTGATCTTCCAAGCTTGACGACCTTGCGGTATTCCATGCCGGATATGTTTGTCATGAATGGTATATATATCTTGCAAACTGCATCAACACACATAGCTCCTTCTTTCGCGTCACGGACTGCAGTTGTTTCGTGAATTCAACTTACGCTATTCTAGGTTTGATGAAACCGGTATCCATAATACTTCTTGTGAGTTCACGAGCGTGATGGATTCTTTCCTCGGCTTTCTTATAGAGCTCATCTTCATCCATCTCGGTTCGGGCAACACCTTGCTCAATAGCTTTCATACCTACACGAGTAGCTTCAAGTGGGAATACTTCCCACTGATCCATGCTAGGAATAACATAGTTCTCGCTAAACCCATGTTTCTTCGCGACTTCAGCTAGGGCACGAGAAGCAGCAATACACATCTCATCGGTGATGGTGCGGGCGTTGACGTCAAGAGCACCACGGAAGATTCCCGGGAACCCTAGACTATTGTTCACTTGATTGGGAAAATCGCTTCGACCGGTCCCAACAACACGAGCTCCAGCTTCTTTGGCGTCCCAAGGCCAAATCTCAGGTAGAGGATTGGCGCAGGCAAAAACAATAGAGTCAGAAGCCATATGGGCTATCCATTGCTTCCTCACTGTTCCAGGCTCAGACTTCGCAGCAGAAATCATTATGTCAGCGCCTTCAGTGGCGACACCGAAATCCCCAGAAAGACCATCGCCATTAGTCTTCTGAGCAAGCTCATACTTGAAACTGTCATAATCTTTTTCGGCAACAATATCAGAGCGGTCAGGTGTGACAATGCCTTTGGAATCACATAGTATGATATTCTTAGGATTAGCACCTGCAGCGATAAGCATATAGGCAGTGCGAGTATTCGCGGCACCAACACCAAGCATTGCAATCCTTGCTTGGTCAAGAGCCTTTGAAACAAAATCCAAAGCACCAAAAACACCCGCAACAATAACCGCAGCCGTGCCTTGTGCATCATCGTGCCATACAGGAATATCCATTTCTTTCCTCAGCGTCTCCAAGATTCGGTAGCATTTCGGTTTGGAAATGTCTTCTAGATTGATACCGCCAAAGCAAGGTTCCAGTAGTTTCACAACCCTAATGATCTCGTCCGGTTCTTTGGTGTTCAGACACAACGGAACGGCATCAACGCCACCTAAGTACTTGAAAAGAAGTGCTTTACCTTCCATTACTGGAAGTCCAGCTTCCGGTCCTATGTCTCCCAGTCCCAGAACCCGAGATCCATCCGACACGACCGCTATTGTATTGCCTCTATTTGTGTATTTGAAAACATCAGCTTTATTTTGATGTATTGCTTTGCATGGCGCTGCCACACCAGGAGTATACCATACGCTGAACGCATCAAATCCCCATATGGCACATTTCGATACTATCTGAATTTTTCCCTGATAGTAAGGATGCAACTTCATCGCGTCCTCTGCTGGCTTTCTTGATTTTGCCAGCAATTCTTCTTTGCTCACTTTTGCCATCATAGACTATACATTCCATCGTCCCGTATCCTTTACAGTCAGTACATAAGGGTTCTGTGTCGAGTCACAAGAGCAAACTCCTGTTGATAGTTGACGCCCTCTCTATGCAAATTGAAGGCTTGTCTGAATTACTGTTTCGGTAATCTCTCGACTCGTGCCCCATAACCGGTTCAGAATATCTCTCAGAAGCGACGATACAAACGTATGTTTTAACAAATCTCAAATAGCTCTAGACCGCATGAGCACTTTGTTCAGGTCATTTTCAAGTGACTTGGTTGGCAATAGATGTGAGGATACGCATTGAACGATTCTAGAGACGAAGAAATGACGAGGTTTCAAGAAAGAACTTCCCGGTCCAAGGCCATCTTTGAACGTGCCAAGTTAGATGTGCCGTTTGGTGTACATAGCGCCTACAGATTCTTTGACCCCTATCCTTTGTACTTCTCCAAGGCACAAGGAGATAGAATGTGGGATGTGGACGGAAACGAATACGTAGACTACAATATGGGGTTTGGAGTTCTTACTGGAGGCCACAGTCATCCTGCCGTCGCTGAAGCTCTGCAGGAGCAGATCAAGAAAGGAACACTCTTTGGATTCGAATGGGAAGAGACACCAAAATATGTGAAGATCCTCTGCGAAAGGTTCAGACTCGATCAGGTGAAACTGTCGAACACAGGTGCAGAGGCAACCATGTATGCTATTCGGCTAGCCAGAAGCTTCACTGGAAGAACCAAGATCCTCAAATTCGAAGGATGCTATCATGGTGGCTATGATTCAGTTCTCACAAGTGTCAAGCCCTCAAGAGAGAAGGCTGGTGATCCACGGTTTCCAAATCAAGTTCCATCATCCCTTGGAATACCAGAAGCGACTCTGAGAGACACATTAGTCGCGCCGTTCAACGATATAGACGCCGTCCATGAGATAGCGAGCAAGAACCACGATGATCTTGCTGGAATAATAGTCGAACCGATCGCAATGAATATGGGTTACATTCTTCCACATCCTGGTTTCCTTGAAGGACTGAGAAAGATTGCAGATGAGTGCAATTCCGTCCTGATCTTTGATGAGATAAAAACGTGTGGAAAATTCTATGGTGGAATCGAAGAATACAACCACGTAAAACCAGATCTCAAGTCCCTAGGAAAAGCGATTGGAGGAGGCTTACCAATCTCAGCGATCGGCGGCAAGCGTGAAATAATGGAAAAAATTGTCGTCGGAGCGGTAAGCCACGCAGGGACGTTCAACGCCAATCCACTTTGTGTGGCGGCAGGCATCGCAGCACTGTCAAAAGTCATCACAAGAGACGCAATGAATCAAGCCGCGAAACTCTGCGAAATTCTCGCGAAAGGATACCGGGACATCATCACTGATCAAGATCTCGTAGCACAGGTCTCAAATGCAGGATTGAGTGGTGCCATTGCGTTTTCTCCTGATCCCGTGGCGAATTGGAGGAGTTTCCAAGAATGTCACATTGGGAAGTGGTTTGCGTATTGTATTGCGATGATGAACCGTGGAATACTGCCCGCTGGCCCCTCGGCGGATGAGCAATGGACAGTATCAGTCGTTCACCAGAAAGAAGAGATAGATCAGCATGTTGAAACGTTCAAGGACGTCTCACAATACGTGGGGAAATTCGAGACGACTATGCCAATAGTAGAAGCGATCTAAGTCATGCTTCAAGGGGCGACTGTTATTCGAACTCTTTTTTAGATGGATCTACATTCCAACATCCGGAGTGGCACAGATGCCTGTCGAACTGAACGAAGAAGACCTACCTTTCTTCGCAGAAGTAACGGCTGGTGGGAGAATAACAATACCAGAAGAAATCCGCAAGATCTTCGATGTCAAAGATGGTGATTCAGTGCTCTGCAGGATCAAGCTGGTCAAGAAGAAGACTGCTTAACTTACAAAACGTTCGATTTTGGTTGAGAAATACAAATCTAAATGTTGAATGGAGGCTGTTTTCACCTTATCATATATGTTTAGACTGATTTCTAAGATCCAAATGTATGAATTCGAACGAAAATCCTCGTTGTTCTTGATTTTAGCTGATTACTCATCTATTAGGTAAATAGAGTCTGATATTCACCCCTTCGATTACATGATGATTTTTCATTGTTTATGACAGTTCCGCGTCCAGCCTGGTCTCATCTTCGTCTTGCCCCAATCCTGCCAGTGGCAATGTGAATTCTCAGATGGCACATACCATAGAAAATGCTGACTATCAACAAAATCGGTTAAACTAGGCTTTATATGTCGTTCTATGTCATCTTTCCCCATGAATAGACGGTGAAAGTATCGTGGAGGTCAGTGAATTGGCAATATCAGAAAGGGAACAGCAGCAAATGAAGCATCAGCCGAAGACAGCTGCCATACCTGAGGTCAAGACTACAGGAATACCGAGATCTTATGCTACCTCGATTTCGCTCTACGAGGAAGCAAAAAGAATTCTTCCCGCAGGAGCTTCCTCCAATGTTCGTGTTCACATGCATGACCCGTTCCCGATCCTCTTCGAGGAAGGTGAGGGTTCGAAGGTTTGGGATGTTGACGGAAATGAGTATGTAGACTACTTGATGGCTTATGGCACACTGATCCTTGGACATTGCCACTACAGAATCGTGGACGCAATCAAGAAACAGCTTGCGAAGGGGACGATGTTCGGAACCACGACTCAGCTGGAGATTGATACTGCAAGAAAGATCCAAGAGATGGTTCCAAACGCGGAGATGGTCAGTTTCTCCAACACTGGAACGGAAGCTACGATGGAAGCAATCAGAATCGCAAGAGCGGCTACAGGAAGAGACAAAATTGTGAAGTTTGAGGGTCACTACCACGGACACCATGACACTGTCCTGTTCAGTGTAGAGTCACCTTCAGCAGTCGCTGGACTTGAGACTGCACCACAGAAACTAGCTTTCTTCCCAGGAATACCAGAGGATGTAATGCGGACTGTATTGGTCGCTCCTTGGAACAGTATTGCGGCACTGGAAAGACTTCTCAAGAAACATGCTAACGATGTGGCTGCTGTCATAACCGAACCTGTGATTTCGAGCGCGGGGGTAATTCCTCCCGAAGGCGAGTATCTAAAGCATCTGAAAGAACTCACTCAGAAGTACGACGTCCTCTTGATATTCGACGAGATATTTACGGGATTTCGAATCGCAAAAGGTGGAGCACAAGAGTATTTCAATGTGAAACCCGACCTGGCATGCTTTGCAAAGGCTCTAGGCGGCGGGTTGCCAATATCCGCCGTGACCGGAAGGAAAGATGTTATGGAAATGATTGGCCCTGGAAAGATTGGATACGGAGGAACCTACAACGCGAATCCTGTTGCCCTTGCGGCTTGCAAGGCCACCCTTGAGGAACTATCTGTGAACGATGGAGCAGCTTTCAAAAACCTGACGCGCCTCGGAAACAAGTTAGTGGAAGGCCTCCAACAAATCCTTGACAAGACCGGACATGATGGAGTCGTACAGGGAGTAGGGCCCCTGTTACAACTTTACTTCACAAGACTGAAACGTGTGACGACCTACAGGCAGAGCACGCAAAGTAACTTCGAGAAATTCAAGGATTTCAGAGACGGAATGGTTCAGAGGGGTATTTACTTCCATCCTGATGGCACAGAAAGACTCATACTCTCCGCAGCCCACACGGACCAAGATGTAGAGAGAACTCTGGCGACGGCTGAGGAGGTACTCAAAATACTGCCCAAACGAGTACCCCGCTCTTTCAGCTTCTTCTAATAGTGAATGTCTGTTGGTTGGGTTGGATAGTACAATTCTTGTACTTGGAGCGGGCGCGGTAGGCACAGCGGTGGCATACCAACTCGCGCGAAGCTCCTACATTTCGAAAGTAATTCTAGGTGATGTTACCGGCCAACGAGCAGAAGCTGCTGCGAAGAAGGCGAAAAGCAAAAAAGTAATTGCTAATCAAATCGATGCAGCAGATCACAGCAAGATTTCTAAATGGATGAGTGAGGTTGACATCATAGTCAACACATCCCTTCCCAAGTTCAATCTACCTCTAATGAGAGGTGCACTAGAAAAAAATGTTCAGTACGTCGATCTTGCTTCAGAGAGTGGTTATGAGAAACAACTTGAGCAGGACACTGTGTGGCGCAAGGCTGGACTGACAGCGATTCTAGGTATGGGAGAAGACCCCGGCTTGTCAAATGTCCTCGCAAGGTACGCCGCTGACAAACTTGACTCAGTCAATTCCATACGAATTAGAGATGGTGAAACTGCGAGCAGCGACCGTTATCCTCTGATATGTCTATTCTCACCCGAAGTTTTCTTGGGTGAGATCACTGAACCAGCTTTCTATTACGACGCTGGAAGGTTTTGCAGACTCGGTCCTTTCCAAGGACGTGAAGCCTATCCATTTCCAGACCCTATAGGGCCAGTGCCTGTTTACTATGTCGCACATGAAGAAACAAAGTCGCTGCCAGGAAATATTGGCAAGGGGGTCAGATACGTGGATTTCAAGCTGGCCATTACGGACGACACACTGCCCTTACTTCAGACGCTGAGCAAACTGAACCTGATAAGCAGGGAACCTATTTCAGTTGGAGGCACGTCACTGGCACCAATTGATCTGCTTGTTAGACTGGTTCCAAATCCAAGCGAGATAAGCGGAAGTATTCGAGGCTACGCGGCATTGGATGTTGTAGTCGAAGGCAAGAAGAACAACGCTGCAGTTACCTACACGCTAGGGACATACTTGAGCCATCACGACGCGCACAAAGAATACGGATGTAATGCGACGGCTTTCTTAACCGGAACCTGCGCTGCCATGGCTGCAGTATTGCTCGCGAAAAAAGAGATAGAACAAAAAGGAACGATCACTCCCGAACTACTAGAGCCCAAACCCCTCTTGCAGGCTGTTCAGAGAGCAGGTATTCGTATTCGAGAAACTGTCAATACAACGTCTTCTGTGACATAGCTGAGCACAGCACTTGAAAAAGTCTTTTAACATCTTGCAACAGTTACCTAGTTGGAAGTGTTAGTATGCCAAGTAGACGAGAATTCATAAAAGTTGGAGTATCAGCCGCGGTAGGGGCAGCTCTAGGCGCAGCTGCCGGCAACTCCTACGCCTCGTCCACATTTGCGTCTGAACGCCAGACGTTACAAGCCCAGATAGACGAACTGAATAGAAAACTTGGACAAACACAATTGAGCGGTACGGTCAAGGTGTACAACTGGAGTGAGTACATAGCAGAAGGGTTGCTCACCACATTTGAGGACGAGTACAATGTGAAGGTTGTCTACGATACGTTCGAAAGCATGGACGAAGCTCGCGCGAAGATCTCAACAGGCAGAAGCGGATACGACGTAGTCATCTTGACAGACTATGTCGTGCCAGATGCGATTGATGGTGATTTGCTCGAGCCGTTAGATCTGGACAAGATCCCGAACTACAGACATGTTGATGACAAGTTCAAAACGCTTGACTATGACCCTGGCAACAAGTACACGTTGCCCTATATGTGGGGAACCACGGGTCTTGGTGTCAATTCAAGCGAAGTGACCGAGACTGTTGACGGTTGGGCCCAAGTTTTCGACATAGACTTCCTGAGGAAATACTCGAAGAGGGTCACGATGATGTCCGAGGCGAGGGAACTGATCGGTGCCGCAATGAAGTGTCTTGGGTATTCCCTGAATTCCGTGAATGAGAAAGAGCTACAGGAAGCAAAAGATCTGCTACTCATGCAGAAAGGATACCTTGCCAAGTACGCAGACGCAACAGACTACATACCAGGATTGGCAAGCTCGCAATTCTTGGTTTCACATGCTTACAACGGCGACGTCTACGTTGCCGCAGACGAAAACGCAGATGTCACTTACGTGATTCCGAAGGAAGGAAGTACTCTCTGGATTGACAATATGACAATTGCGAAAGGCGCTCCGAACAAGACGGCTGGAGAAGCTTTCATAAACTATATCCTGACTCCAGAAGTGACTGCCCTGATCACAAACTTCAGGAATTACGCGAATGGAAACAAAGATGCTACCGAGCTCATCTTGCCGGCAATCAAGGAGGACAAGGGCATATACCCGTCTCCCGAGGTCATGGAGAAGCTGGAAGCCATGCGACCCTTCGCCGCAGACGAGAGAGCTATGTGGGACGAGATATACACCGAGGTTATCTCTGGCTAGCCACGTGACACCACAATGCCGGTAGATGTTGAAGTAACCGATCTATGTGTCAACTATGGAGAGACAGCTGCCGCAGATCATGTATCATTTGAGGTAGATCAAGGGGAGTTCTTCTCTCTTCTTGGTCCCAGTGGATGCGGAAAGTCAACCGTACTACGCTCGATAGCCGGGTTTGTTGAACCGACAAGCGGAACGATAAAGCTGCGGGGACACGTAGTCAATGATCTGCCTCCGTTCAAGCGCAACGTGGGCATGGTATTTCAGCATCTTGCCCTTTTTCCGCACATGAACGTGCAAGATAACCTTGCCTTTGGACTCAAGATGAAGAAGACTCCAAAGGAGCAGATGAGTTCCAAGATCGAGAGCGCTCTCTCGATAATTGGACTGCCAGGCTTTCAGAAACGGAAGATCAGTCAACTGAGTGGGGGTCAAATGCAGAGAGTGGCTCTCGCAAGGGCCCTGGTTACCGACCCGACGGTTCTTCTTCTTGATGAACCTCTAGGCGCTCTTGACTTGAAGCTGAGGCTCCAGCTTCAGGTTGAACTGAAGAAAGTCCAGAAGCGGGTGGGAACCACCTTCATCTTTGTTACGCACGATCAAGGAGAGGCATTGACGATGTCAGATAGGATCGCTATTATGCACGCCGGAAAGATTGTCCAGATCGGAGGAGCCGCGGAAATCTACATGAAACCCCATAACAAGTTCGTAGCCGACTTCATCGGAGAAACCAATCTGGTGGAGGGTATGTGTACCTCGCCCACCCTCGTCGATTGCAGGACCATGCAGATTCGTGCTGAATGCGAGAAAGATTTTGTGGGCAGAAACGTTCTGGTTTCTGTAAGACCAGAGAGAATTCTTGTTGGCAGAGAACTGAAGGGATTAGCGGAAAACGTTTTTGACGGGGCGATTCAGGAGGCGTTGTTCAAAGGTTCCTTCATGGCATATCGCGTGAAGATTGCTGACGGTCCACTGATGAATGTTCAAGTTCAGAACCTAGAGGACGTTCGTTTCAACGTCGGAGACTCGGTGCAAGTTGGCTGGCGAACAGAGAACAGTATTGTTGTAGCTGCCTAACAGGGAGTTACTTGGACGCAAAACGTTGCCACATGAATGCAAATACCAGCGATACCGATAGAGCGATTGTAGCGAGCGCGTTCAATTCAGGGGTGACTCCACCTCTCCTAGCGAGGTTGTAGATTGTTGTCGGCAGCATTTCAACGCCAGGTCCTCTGGTGAAAGCTGTCTTCACGAAATCGTCATACGAGAGTGTGAAGGCCAGGAGGCTCCCCGCTATAACGCCGGGCGCTATTAGGGGCAGCGTCACTCTGAAAAATGTCTGAAGTTCACTGGCTCCTAGGCTTTGCGCAGCCTCCTCGTAGGATCGATCGTAGCCAGCGAGTCTTGATCTTATCACTATGGCTGCGAAGGGTATTGTGAATGTCAAATGGCCTAGAACAACTGTGAGGAGACCAAGAGGTATTCCAACCCATATGTAGAGTAGAAGAACAGATAACGCCTCTGTTATCTCTGGTATTATTATTGGAACGTAGAGGTAACCGTCGAATGCAGATTTTCCTCTGAATTTGTAGCGGCTCATTCCCATTCCAGTAGCTGTTCCTAACAATGCCGAAAGAATCGTTACGACAAGTGCGACAAAGACGCTGTTGTAGAATGCTGTCCAAATACTTGACTTTCCAAACAACTCAGAATACCATTTCGTCGTGAATCCATGCCACTCAGCTGTAAGTTTTGAGTCATTGAAAGAAAAGAGGACCATGGCAACTATTGGAATGAAAAGAAATGCAAAGATCAGGAAAGAATAGATCACGAAAAGTCTGTCGCCAATTCTCCTCATATTGTCATCCCCTGACCTCCAGCACGCTTCACATAAAGCATGACAAGCGCAAGCACAAGCGCAACAACAATTACTGATAGACTGGAGCCGAATGGCCAGCTTCCAACCGCTGATTGAAACTGGTTCCAGATAAGTTGCCCGACTAGAAAAACGCCAGTTCCTCCAAGAAGCTGGGGAACCACGAACTCGCCAACAGCTGGGACGAAGACTAGTATAGATCCTGCAATTATCCCAGGCATAGTTAGAGGAAGCGATACTCTGAGGAAGCTCATCAGTTTATTCGCGCCAAGGCTTTGCGCTGCCTCCAGGAGTGACAAATCCAGTTTTTCCGTGGAAGCGTAGAGGGGCAATATCATGTAGGGAAGATAGTTGTAAACCATCCCCAATATCACCGAGAACTGGTTATACAGAAGGTCAAGGGGAGCGGAAATCACACCTAGCTTTATGAGAACTGTATTTACAACCCCTCCCCTTGTGAGTAGGCTCATCATCGCATATGTCCTTATTAGAAAACTGCTCCAAAAAGGAATTATGAGGAGCAACACAGCGAGGCTCTTCCATTTTCCAGCCTTAACTCCAATCCAGTACGCAACTGGATATCCCATGGCTAGACACAAAACGGTCGTCACGGTTGCGATCCAAAGGGATTTTGTAATTATAGTGAGTGGAGTAACGCTCAATGCCTTAGCGTAGTAATTGAGATTGAACGTAACCGCAATCAAGCGATTGAAGTTGTCCACTTCCCCGAAACTGTAAGCAAGCGTGATCACAAAAGGAAAAACGAACAAAGTCATCAAGAATATGAAGATAGGAGAAAGGAGAAGCACTACCTTCAGACGGATATTTCGTCTGATCCTATCCAAGGAGCCTCTCATCGATTGAAAGCGACCCCTGATGAAAAGGCTGGAATTATCAATAAAAGCGCTTCGATCGCGGGCAAAGTCCACCTAGAATAGACGCTTTCGTTTCTGATGCTTCTCGTAGACCTTGATTCCACGGTCTCGAAGATTCAACTCTAGAAAATATGGCAACGGATCTACACAGAGTTCAGGTGGTAGTACCCCTGTCTTCTTTATCTTTCCACTGGCTATCCATTGAGCCACTATCGATGGTGGGACGCCAGTGTCAACTGTTCCGCCTCCAACATTCCATCGTTTGTGGGGAAAAGTGATAGCGTCATACTGTAGCACCAGGTCTGCATTGTCTTTCATTCCTTCCATCTCAACTCGTTGTATGTCAACTTCCAACACATTCTCCTTAGGAAGAGATTCAATCAGTGTTGAAACTACTGCGAATGGTGAGATCTGGATTCCTCCTGCGACGATTTCTTTCTTATCAGCGAGACCCAGCTTCACAATCGTAGATATTGTAGAGGTGAAGTCAGGTTCGTATGCAACGACAAAATCCATGTCTCTCACACCCTTGCCAAGGTTTGTCGGCAGTGTTGCCAGTTCGGAGTGAATTGTAATGAACCCCTCAACTTCTCCGACCGGTTCAGGAAGAGTGAACTTCTCCTTAAGGGACAGGGCCGGCACCTCTACAATTTTGCCACCTCTCAAAATGGGAACTGGCTTCATGAACTCGTCAAGAACCGTGCGAAGCGAGTAGGGCATCTGGAGCGTTTTTGTTTTGTCACTGAGAACAGCATATCCACTTCTCAGTCTAACCCTATTGATGAGGTCAAGTTTCTCAGCTCCGTAGGCGGCCATCACGTTCATCGTACCTGGAGTACTTCCCGCTCCCAGAACACAAGTCACCCCTGCTGTTTGCGCCTCATGATTGAGTTCTAGCTGCCTAAGCGTCATGTGATAGAGCCCGCCGAGATCGACGTATGATACGCCAGTCTCAATAGCAGCCTTCATTATATCCAAGTTGTATTCATACCAAGAAGAATTGATCACAACATCGAAACCATGAATTGCTTTTTTCAACATGTCTTTTTTCGTTACATCAACTTGAACTGGCACAGCCTTGGAATCTTTCAGCTCATCAGAAAACGTTTTTGCCTTTTTCAGACTCCTTCCGCAAATCGCAACGTTTTCCACTCCGGGGCTTTCAACGAGATCTCGAACGATGACTTGGGCCATCGCTCCATATCCGCCCAGTACGACTATCTTCAAAACTGATCACTGTCTAGATATCCACCCATGATGACGTTGGTGCTAAAATGTTTTTTCAGATGTCATGGACCCCATTTCTGGTTCTATGAGTCTAGTCTCTCTGAACTGGGTTCTGGTCAACTGTGGGAACCGGATGAAAGCATCGAATCGATGATTGGCCACCAGATATTCGAAACTTATCATGTGCCCCTTGTTCCTTGCTCTTACAAAGACAGCTCATACACTTCGTCTACACCAATCTCCTTCGTCAATTTGTTGAATATCCCCACCAACTGATTGGCAGTGTTGGCAAGCTTCTCCAGTTTCTTTCTCATAACGCTCCGGTTTCCACGATGTTCATAAGTCCAAAATTGGTGAATTACTTTGTTTCGTTCCTCTCTGACACTTTCGATTCTTTTGAACAAGTCGAAATCCATCAGACCGGCCAAGTAGGCTGAATTGGATGCTTGGTAGAAGCTCAATCGTTTGCAGGAAACACGGACGGCTCTAACACCTTTGACAGGGATTGCCTTCTGTGACATCTGCCACAGAGCATTCGAGTACACTAGCCATTTCAAGACGTTCTCTATGAAACTGTAAAGTAGTGTGACACTCTCAAAGTACTTGTCTTTCTTACGGTCGTTCAGAACAACATTGATTTCATCTGCTATTTCATTGATGCGGTCAACGTAATCAGCTGGTTTGGATTTTGTAGTAGGCAATCCAGCAACATTACCTTTAGGCATGTTTCGCACACCTTTTTGACCAATACTCATCTTTAACTTGCTTCTTCCGACAGACGAACCTATCGGTCTATGCATAGTCATGTGCTTTTTCTTGGGGCGCCACTTTCCGTATTCAAATGTGGCGTCGATTTTTGGCGTTCAGCGGGATCCGACGGCCAATCTCCCCGATTCTTCTTGACACAACTCAAGACCATACCCTGATCTGAGCCGATCAGGAATCCTATTTGATCGCAGCAGATGGTGGGGCCGGTGGGATCTTAACCCTTGATAACGTCGGGGTTAAGCTGTTTTCTCTAATCTTCTTGACCCAAAGGACTAGAGCCCCATGCGTCACATTCGCCTCCGCAAAAACCGTTTCGTCCCTCCATAGACATGAAAGCGCTGTTCTAATCGTTAGAAAGCGCCGTTCTAATCGTTCGATTCATTTGGCGGTGGCTCAGGTGAATAGGTCGTGAGACACAATGCGTAAACATGTAATCGCCATCAGTTTGGTAGCAATAATTGTGCTAGGCGTTTTCCTCTATTACTTCGCAATACCGCGAATCTCCGTATCAGGGACGGGTACAGTAAGCGCTACGCCGGATCAAGGGCAGATATCATTCACCGTTCGAGAGATGGACGCTCTAGCGGCCAACGCTGTCTCTA
>CAZJUU010000009.1:0-19456 GCA_964549295.1 uncultured Candidatus Bathyarchaeia archaeon | reverse complement strand
TTCTCTCGCGCATTTGATTCTTGTGAAAGGCTAAGACCGAAAATGCTTAAAGTGTCTTCGACTTGGTAACGACGGCATGGGGCTGTCGGCTAGAGTTGCCGAGGCTAGGTCTAAAGAAGATACAAACCCATAGGCGGTAATATCTTCAGACAAACCTACGCACAGCAACGGCACGTCTGGTCTAGGCTACGTGGCTTGGGAAACTAGTTTCGAGATCCCACGAGATCGGGAGTTCAAATTCCAAAAGGAATGAATACATCTCCCCAGCCCCACCATATGATCGGATCACCCCTGTATTTTCACGCATATCAAGGCTGCTATGGGATCAGGTTCCACTTGTTGTGCATTGATGATTGTGATTTCAGACGTTGACTGAACAGCGTAGATCGTGGCGCTCTTGATGGGTAATTTCTGGCTTCAAAGAACAAGCTATCTCCAAGTCTGGAAAATCGAGTGGACTTGGTTAGCGCTATCGCACTGTGGAAGAGACGAAAAGCATCTGTGGTAGGAAGAGAATGTTAGGTGCTTCCTCCACCTCTAGAATGGACCTGCGTCCAGACGTGATGGTGGCTGCGAGCGAGAGTGTCTAGCTCTAGGTTTGCGCTTGAAGAGATACCAAGATAGATACATGAAATTGAATGAGCGATTCAGAGACGTTAATCGTTATTGAAAACGATTTTGAAAAATTGGCAGCAACAACGCGAGGTTATTAATCGAAACGCTTCAATGAATATTCACCAGATTCTCTTCATGAAACATCATGCGGAGAGATCTTTGACAACTCGAACTCCAAACCACGACCCATCCTTATGTCGCAGCATCCAACCAAGCGCTCCAATCGACGCAATCGCTCGCATTTCGAGGTCGGAAAAAGCGATTTGGCTTTGCAACGGGACGGAGAAGAAATTGCGTGGATTTCGTCGTCAGAAAGTGATCCAATATGCTTTGATCGTTGGCCAACATAGTGTCTCGCAACTTCCTATCTTTATATGGGACGAATATGAATCTAGTTCAAGGTAGTTCACGAGAACGAGAGCTAACAGTCGTTTTTGGCGAAAACGATCACGTTCATGTTCTTCTTCTTGTTGCAACTGGCCGAGATCAAGAGAGGTGAAAATCATATGGCTTATCAGATGAGAGACGCGCCTGTGGAAGAAGGAAAGCAATACGAAGTCGACATAAAAGAACGCAGTCGACGCGGCGACGGCCTTGCGCGTGTTGAAGGGTTTGTGGTATTCGTGCCGAACACGAAACCTGGAGACCATGTCAAGATTCAAGTCACACAGGTTCGTGATCGTTTCGCAATAGCCGAAAAAACGGAATAGACTGGAAAGTACGCCATCCAAACCGGATGGTATATCCACATTTTTCTGATATTGGATTGGAGGCGAGATGGCAATGAGGATTAGTGATATTCACACTGGAATGAGAAACGTGTGCGTTGAAGGCAAAGTGATCAACATGAACAACTTCATGCTGGTCGTGGATGATGAATCAGGAAGAATATTCGTTAGATACTCACATAGAAACCTTGAGAATCAAATTGAGAAAGGCAATAAGGTGAAGATCTTCAACTGCCAAGCAGTCAGTTACTCAGGGATTCTTCAGCTGAAAATGGGGCACAAGGGGCACATTGCGCCGATATGAAGGCTCTTCAGACCTTGTTGGCAACGCTGACTGCGTGAAACGAATGATCAGAGACGCATGCAAGCAGTGTGGATACTGTTGCCTATTACATTGGGGATCATTCGAGGCTACATACGATGACGTAACGCGATGGAGAAACGAGGGAAGAACTGACATATTGAATCAACTGGTAGTAGACTCAAACGACCCCTCAGGCCAGTCTTGGAAATTCATCTCGAACAGATGTCCATTTCTAAGGAAGAATGAACTAAAGAACAAGTACTATTGCGCAATCAATGACACGAAGCCTTTCTACTGCAAGAACTATCCCGACGATGGCATCTGCGAACGCGCAGAAGGGCCTCCACAATTGATGAAGTAATCACTTCCGGCCGATTTTGAATGTGAATGGAAGGCCATTTCCGAGCTTTGCATTGGCGATCTGCAAAACTTGGGCGAGATTGTCTAACATACTTTTTTCGCGCAGTGTTGGCCTCGGAAACGTCTTCCATCGTTTCGATGTGATTACAAGCGCATCATAGGTTCACTTTGAGCAGATTTAATAGGCATATTATTTATTCCTAGAAGACCCGCTCTGAACTCAGATGCCCCGGTGGCTCAGTGGTGGAGCGGCGGCCTTGTATCGATTGGAAAGCGAGCCGCAGGTCCCGGGTTCGATCCCCGGCCGGGGCTTCATCAGACTAGGACTGTCGCTTGTACCTATCAGCTGATTGAACAAGCGCCTCAACGCCGGGAAGGCTTTCTCCCGCAAGCATTGAAAGCATTGCGCCTCCAGCCGTGCTTACATGGGAAAACTTGTGTTCCATTCCCAACAAGCTTGCCAATCCAGCGAGATGCCCGCCCCCAATTAGCGTTGTCCCCTTGCATGAGGCTACTGCTTCAAGCACCGTCTTGGTTCCGATATCCAGTCCTTCTTTTTCGAAAACGCCCATGGGACCATTCGCGACTATAGTCTTCGATTCTTTGATCACCTGGGCGTACTCTTTGATCGTTTCAGTTCCTATGTCAAGTGAGGATTCTTGATTGTTCAGTTTCCTGACATCTGTCTCGACCCTCTTGTGGTCTTTGAGTGTTGCTAAATCAACCGGAACCTTCACACGATTCGGATACTTTTCTAGGATTATCCTAGCTCTTTCTACGTAGGCCAGAAGTCCCCTCAGTTCCTCTTCGTTTCCTCTGCCAAGCTCGTACCCCATGGCTTTCAGAAAGATCTTTGCAATCAGGCCTCCAACAACCACATTGTCAACTTTTCCACTCTTCAATATGTTCTCAATAACTGGTAGTTTGTCCTCGACCTTAGCGCCACCGAGGACGTAGGTGCATGGATGTTTAGGTTGCCACAACACCGCATTTATTGCTCTGAGTTCTTTCTCCATCAGTTTTCCAGCTGCAGCTGGAATGACATATGCAAATCCCACAAGAGATGTCTGTGCTCTGTGGGCAGCGGCGAATGCATCGTTTACGTACAAATCGCATAGAGGTGCTAGTCTCTGGATCATCATCGTCTTCGAAAGTTTCTCTGGTGGAGCTTCAAGGACCTCCTCGGCACAGGTTCTGAGATTGTCCAGTACAAGAATCTGGCCAGCCTTCAACTGTCTTATTGCGGTCCTAGCGGAAGGACCCATAACATCTTCAATAAAGACTACTTCTTGTGAGCAGTATCTTCTAAGCAGATCTGCATGTTCTTCAAGCGTAGTGAAGTCGTCTTTTCCAGGTCTGCTCTGATGGGATCCCAGTACGACCTTTGCACCCTTCAGTTCGTCTAGGGTCTCTTTCGTTGCTCTAATCCTTGAATCATCGAGTATCATGTTGTTGGTCGGGTCAATCGGGGAGTTCACATCAACTCTAAGGAAGATGGTCTTTCCATCAACGTTGAAGTCGTCAATTGTGAGAAATCTGAACGCCATCAGGAGTGTCTCCAAATTCGTCTTTGATCTATCCATCGGATGTCATAAAACCTTCGTCATCAAACTCGCATACTCTGCATAGCGATGAAATGAATTTGATCGACAAATCTTTATAACGTGGATGACGGCTGAAAGCTGAGTTCGATGCCGAGGTGGCTCAGCTGTGGTTAGATGCCCCTCAAGGGCTAGGCTTTAGCGCTGGACTCATAAGGAATAGAGCCGCTCTGGAGAGATCCAGAGGCCACGGGTTCGACAGCACGCATATCTGTGCCGAGACTCCCGTCCTCGGCACCTGCGATTGAGATTTCATCTAAGTCTTTCTTATAGTCTGAACAGTCCCGTCACGATTGCCAATATACACGATATCGGCCAGTCCCAGAAAAAGACCAGTCTCAACAACACCTGAAAACGACTTCAACTTCTTGTGGAGTTTGTTTGGATCGTCTATCTTTCCAAAGTTCACATCAATGATGTAATTGCCGTTGTCCGTTACAACTGGTCCAAGCTTCCCAGCACTTTCGCGAAGTACTGGTCTGCCTTGAATTTGAATGATCTTTCTTACAACAAATCCAGTCCCAAATGGAACAACCTCAACCGGAACTTTGCCGCGCAGGCCCTGTCTCACAACTTTTTTCTCGTCAACTACTATTGCGAACTTCTTCGATGCGCATGCCACGATCTTTTCTCTAGTCAGAGCCCCTCCTGCCCCTTTGATCAGGTTCAAGGTTCTCAGTTCGACTTGATCTGCTCCATCTATCGCTAGATCAAGCTCGGAATGTTCAACCAGATTTGTGAATTTCAAACCGCTCTTTGTGCACAGAGTTTCAGTCTGGACTGATGTTGGAACCACACTAACGTTGAGTCTCTCTTTTCTAACTCGTTCGCCAAGTTCCTTGATTACCAATGAGACTGTTCTGCCGCTTCCTAGGCCAATGACGGTATTGTTCGCTACGAGTCTGACTGAGGCGGATGCTGATGCTCGTCTAGCTCTCTCAACCCAATCCATTGTTTCAGGTCTCCGATTCTATCTGCTCAAGTCTCTCGATAGCTCGAAGAACTTCTTCTCTCAGCGCCTCTATTCTTTCTTCAGTCTTTGTCCTTACCTTGTTAGAGGTTTCGTCTATTGAACCGGACTGATTACTGTTCAATATTTTTGCCCGGTCATCCGGCTGAGTCACATTCTCAGTCAAGTCGTTATTCATTGTCGGGGCGTGTAGATCTATTTGAGGTAATGATCCGATAAGAGATCTCATTTCTTCGATCTTCTTCTCAATCTCATTCATCTTGTCGGAATAGTATGTTTGCAGTTCCTTCTTCTCTTTCTCCAGATTGAGAAGGTCAGCAATTTTGCGTCTTTCCTCGATCTTCTGTTCCAGAAGCTTAAGGCTTTCCTTGTAAGGTGTGGAGAGCCAATCTCTTTCAGAGACTTTCAAAATTCCTTTAACTTCAGCTTCGTAGATGGTCGTGAGCGCAGAACTGAGAACTTCTCTCTCAAATGAGTAGAGTCTCAGCTCTTCCATTGCCCTCTCAACATCGACGTTGAGCTCAGCCTTAACATCGTTCTGCATGGATTGGGCTGGATCATGCTCGCAGTTTCCTTGCTGTTTCTTGTGCAGGAGACAGTCGAGCCACTGCGGCAGTGTTATGCACACGATTAGGAGAGAGAGTAGCCACGAATTCGGCACCGAATTCCCTCTTGACCCGCTGTATCGCACATATGTAGATATAAATGAATTCGTGAAAAATGCGTTAAACTTGATCGGGATACATAGGTGACGCTACGTTCGCATAATCAGAAACCTGACAAGAATCAGTGGCTATCGAATCTTTCCTTCTACACGAGCTTGACAGAGCACATGGTGTGCATGTTCAGTGGAGGTACATCATGACATCTGAGCTGAGGGGCTCTTCCATGCAGGTCAGTCCACATCATCTGGCATGCTGTACGTTTCGTTCTTAATTAAACTCTCTGACACCTGTTCACTACGCCTCAGTGGAAAAGATGGTTTTATCTTTCAGTACAGCTTCAAATGAGGCAATCGAAACCAATGGAGGCTAGTCTACGCGACATTCACTACGTCAAGATATTCGAAGAAGGATTCGAGATCTCAAGATCGCTTATGAACGTTCCATAGCGTCAGCCCTCCATACCTGTCCCACCTGCAATGCCATTTCATCTTGCAGCGGCACACAAGGGTTAACGAACTGGCATGAATGCCCATTCTGTGGCAGACGCTGGGTAACACCTGCTAAATGGTCACATCTAGATCAATCAAACTTGGATCCAAACTGGGACAACAAAGAAGAAGTTGAGAAGCGGTTGGCCGAAAGATCAAAGGCATCCTAACACGGTCACAACTTGTAGAACTGTACTATCAGAGCATCGTCCAAGACTCTTCAAGAAATCTATCGCTAATTCTTGGGTCCAGTCCGATCCTCTTCAGCTCTCTCTTGGCTTCCTCAAGAGATACTCCATCTTTTCTAAATTTCTTCACAGCACTGTTTACGAACTCACGTCTCTCATGCGGGTACACGATCCAAGCATCAGTTTGATCACTATAGTAGTCGGGTTTGAGCACACTTTTTGGTTTGTAGTGCAGAGTTGCGATTCTGACTTCCTTTGGTTTTAGTCTGCTAAGATACTCGCGAACGACCTTCAAACTCTCACCCGTGTCGGCAACGTCATCAACGACGAGGACTCTCTTGCCTTTCACGGAGGCCGATACCTTCTGAGATATGATCGGCTTTTTACCAGTCTCCGCAACGTCCTTATAGAATTCAGTCTTAAGACTTGCAACATTTGAGTTCGACAGGAGATCAGACATTATTCTGCCCGGTATCCAGCCTCCTCGAGCGACCGCCACGATCAGATCAGGTTTGAATCCACTCTTCCTTATCTGATCCGCTATCTGGATACACATCTCGTATATGTCATCCCAGCTTGGAATGAGATACTCCACGTTTGCAACGCCCACACATTTTTCATAATCGATTTTCTATTAAGCTTTGTTTAAGATACACGACTTTGAGAAGATCTAGTCTGAGGCCACTTCACAAGTCGACGGGTGGATGAAAGTTTGGTGAAGATTTGGAAGTTCGATGAATATGACAAGTATTTCACATTCTACGCATTCCATGTTTGTGAAGCTCTCAAGGCGGACAGCCTACTTGAACGACTCAGAGAAGATTCAACAGATCTAGATGTTCAGATGGTTGACCTTGACAAAGTGGCTGGGACGAAGCATCTCTATTTTGCAGTGTTGAATGCGGTTCACGCGTTCAAAAGGGGAACGAACATTTCGAGGAGTTTGGCGATGGAGTTTCTTTTGTATGTGTCGGCGCAGAAACAGATCTCTGAGGCGATCAAAGTGATGGGCGTCGGTCCGAAAACAAGAAACGTTGTGATTGTGGCAGTGGGGAAAAATGAACATTCGATTACGGAGTTCGCCAGTAGGCTTCCTGTACTTGGAGTTGAAAGCGATGAAGGACTTCTGGATCAGTGGGATGGTAAGAAGGTCTCGAAGCTGCTTTCACTCTTCAAGATATCTGACAAAGAGTTGGATGCGATGCGCGGAAAGAGGGCGTCTAGAGAGCAAGCGATTCAGAAGCTGATTCTTGAGAGAATGGCATTGCTTTCGACTGTGGGCTAGAGCGTTCTTCTTTCCTTCTCAACAGAGAGAATATCTTCGGGCTCCAATAAAGACAGTCCAGCTTTATCTCCTATGACCTCAATCAGGACCACTTTGTCCGGATTTTCAAGGTCAACCTTCCTATCGACGTTCTTGGCAACAGCGTCAATTATCTCATGCGAAGATAGGTTCGAGCGTCGTTTCTCAACTGTAACTCGAAACTTCTCACCTTCGCCTATTCCTTTCGATAGTTCGATGCCAGCTTTTTCCAAATCTTCAATTGTAGCTGGAACCACACTTTCAATCGGAACTATCTTCAGGATGTATTTGACCTCCCAAGGTTTCTCTCGCAGAACCTTCCTCAACTTTCTAACAGCCTGTTTCGGATCAAGAGATGTCTTCGCTACCGTTAACCCTATTATTCCCGTCGTCTCTGTCTCCGAACTCTTGTCACCGATCTCTCCGAGTAGATACCACATTTCACTGCAAGCGTTTCTTTCATTTCTACGCGATGTCGATATCAGGAGGTTGAAATCCCGTAGCATATTGGAGTTACCTCAAATCAAGTTGGACAATCAGATCCTCGTGTCCCTGAGCCGTAATGCATTGTTCTGTCATCTTGCATCATTCTAGGGCGGAGCTAATCTCGTTCTCTGAAATAGCTCCCAACCTGACTAGTTGGATCCCATCATCGTTGAATTTCACAATTGTAGACTCTTTCTTGAGCGTAGTCTCTCCTCCATCTAGTATAACATCAACTTTTTCTCCAATCTGATCCGCGGCTTCCAACGCTGTATTGCACGGCCCTGTTCCACTTATGTTTGCGCTTGTTCCTATCAATAGCCCTCCACACAGTTGGATCAACCTAATGGCCACATCACATTTTGGTACTCTGACTCCCACAGTAGAAAGCCCACAGGTTACTGCCTGTGGAAGCCCGGCTTTTCTCTTCAGGATCAAAGTCAACGGTCCAGGCCAAAACTTGAACGCCAGAATATCTGCTCTATCATTGAACCATGCGATTCTCTGAAGGTCCCCTATTGATGACCCTAATACTGGAAGAGGGATACTTTTTCTCTTTTTTGCTTCGATAACTCTTTTGATCGAATCTTCATTGAATGGGTCGCAACCCAGCCCATAGACAGTATCCGTGGGATAGATGACTAGGCCACCTTGAGAAACTGTCCTAGCTGCTTCCGCAATAGCACGCTCATCGGCTTTCAGCAATTGCACGCGACAGATCTCCTAACAAATCCAGGTTCCCAAGCGACATTTGTCAATATCTGTTCATCATTTTCGAGTCTAATATTTGCAAAAGCTTTAAAAGTGATAAGCTTTGCGAAAACATTACCAGAGGTTTCTGGAGGATTCTAGGTATGGCAGAAGAAGGCTGGCAAGAGGAAGAAGATTGGGGCGAAGATGAGGAGTGGAGTGAAGAGGAAGGCACCGAAGAAGAGGAGTGGTAGCTCCGCTCAGGTTACTTTTCTTTTCTCATACTTTTGATTTGAACTTCACGCTTAATTTTCTGCAGGTTCTGGATGGGCAGATATGGCTAGACTGGCGGTGCTCGATAGAGAGAGATGCAAACCCGATGAATGCGGGACAGTCTGCATCAGGTTCTGCCCAGAAGTGAGAAACCGTGTTGAAGCCATAAGATTTGAGAAAGGTCAAGAGAAACCAGTAATCGTAGAATCCCTGTGTTCTGGGTGTGGCATCTGCGTCAAGAAATGTCCGTTCGAAGCTATTTCAATCGTTAATCTTCCAGGAGAACTTGAAGGTGAATGCAGTCACAGATACGGCCAGAACGCGTTCAAACTCTATCGTCTGCCCACGCCTCGGCCTAGAACCATAACAGGCCTAGTAGGTCGAAATGGAATTGGAAAGACGACTGCCCTACGAATTCTGTCAGGCGACCTCAAGCCCAACCTAGGCAAATATGACTCTCCCCCGGAATGGGAGCAGATTTCCAAGTACCATAAGGGATCTACTTTACAGGATTATTTTCGTAAACTTGGCGAGAAGAAACTCAAGGTGATTCACAAACCCCAGTATGTTGACCGGATACCGACAGGCGTGGACAGAAAGGTACAGGACGTACTCAGGAAGGTTGATGAACGTGGAGAACTGGCGTGGCTAGTTGAACAGCTTCAGCTTCGAAACGTCCTAGATAGGAAGATCAGTGTACTAAGCGGCGGAGAACTTCAGAGGGTCGCACTTGCAGTCGCGATATCTCGAGATGCTGACGTATACATCTTCGATGAACCGTCAAGTCATCTAGACGTTGATCAAAGGATGCGCGCCTCAAAGGCAATTAGAACTCTGATTCAAGAAAACAAAATCATTTTCTTGGCTGAACACGATCTAGCGATGCTTGACTACCTCTCGGATCAAATCTGTCTACTGTACGGTCAACCCGGAGTCTACGGAATTGTATCACATGTTCACGGCGTGCGAGTTGGAATCAACCTCTACTTGGACGGTTACATTCCAGATGAGAACATGAGATTTCGAAATGAACCGATAAGATTTCACTTGAGACCTCCACGCGAATCTCCAACCACTGAGACTTGGAGCCTCAACTGGAGTCAGATGAAGTTGTCACTAGGCAACTTCAGTCTTGAAGTAAATCCGGGTGAAGTGAAGAAAGGTGAGGTTGTCGGAATACTTGGAGCGAACGGAATAGGCAAGACCACTTTCGTTAAACTTCTGGCTGGAATTGAGAAACCTCAGGTGGGCGAAGCACCACAGTGGCAAGGAATGTCCATCGGTTACAAGCCGCAGTACATATCAGCCCAATATGGTGGATCGGTTCAAACGCTTCTGAAAAACGTGGCTGGACAGAGATTCGAAACTGAGACATTTCAAAATGATTTGGTGAAGCCTCTGGGCTTGTCTGACTATATGGAGAGAGACGTCAAGGATCTAAGTGGTGGCGAGCTACAGAGAGTTGCAATCACAGCTTGCCTTGCCAAAGATGCGCTCATCTATCTGCTTGACGAACCAAGCGCATACCTAGATGTCGAGGAGAGACTTGCCGTTGCGAAAGCCATTCGGAAAAATGTGGAAAGCAAGAATGCCTTCGCATTCGTAGTGGAACACGACATAGTAGCACAAGATTTCATTGCAGATCGCTTAATGATATTTGACGGCGAAGCAGGACTAAGAGGACGTGCTTATGCTCCAACATCGCTAAGAGAAGGTATGAACATCTTCCTTTCAAACATGAATGTCACATTTCGAAGAGACCCAGAAACAGGCAGGCCAAGGGTCAACAAACCTGACAGTAGGACCGATAAAATTCAGAGAGAAGTTGGAGAATATTACTACACAAGTGTCGGCGGAGAATGAAGCAGGTTCCTTGGAAGGTTATGGCGAAGGAACGTCTTCACGGTGAATGAATGCTAGAAATTCTCGTGTTAGCAGTGGCCCCTGGTCTTTTCCTTACTTGGTTTTTCTACACTCGTGACAGGTATGAGAGAGAGCCGAAAAAACTTGTGGCAAAGACATTTGCCTACGGCCTGCTTTCCCCTATTCTCGCTTTCCCACTCGAGCTCTTTGGCGGAATGATCATTCCACAATCTGACTACTTGCCTGTCCTGCTGCTTCATGTGCTTTTGATTGTCGGTCTCACAGAAGAGGGAGTCAAACTACTCTCCGTCAGGCTTTCTGCCTACAGATCCAATGCTTTCAACGAAGTCATGGACGGCATCGTATACACGGCTGCCGCAGCGCTTGGCTTCGCCACAGTGGAGAATGTTCTCTACGCATTGACGCGTGGACTAGGCGCTACTCTAATCAGAGGAATCACCTCGGTTCCTGGACATGCTCTGATGGGCGGAATAATGGGATACTATGTCGGACTTGCCAGATTCACACCTCAGAAGGAAACTGACTTAACCTTGGAGGGTCTCGTGATAGCGATGATGCTTCATGGGCTATACGACTTTCTAATTTTTGCATTACCAGCGCCTTGGAACTTGGCCTCTATGATTCTTCTGTTGATCACAATGGCAGTATTTCTCCGGCAATTAATCAACAAGGCGGAGCTGCGGTCTCCTCTTAGGAAATGGTTCTCTCCAAGACCTCGTTCCATCATCACGCCGCAGCTATCATGTTCCACATGTGGAGGACCAGTCACTCTTTTGCAAGATTGCCAGAAATGGTACTGCGAAAGATGCATGACTTACAAAGAAAACATTTTGGACTTTGTCTGGTACACGCCTGCGCATGAGACACTTGCCCCTGTTCAAGCTGGATTAGTACAGACGAAGCGCTGCGTAAGTTGTGGAATGGAAATCTCGTCTGATGCAACCTACTGCTACATGTGTGGAACAAAACAGTTTAGCTAGTATGCGAGACACCGGATCACTAGATAATCCTAGAGGTCTTCTATAGCTTCCAGTTTTGCCGGAAGATACTCATCCACAATGTAGGTTAGACCGTATCTACTGAACGCCTCTTGTTCGGCCTTCTTCCTTATCTTCATGAAAGTCTCGATTTCACGTTTCCAGAGCTTTCCACTATACCTGGGATCCTTCTGAAGCTCGTACAGTCTCTTGACATCCAATTCAGTTAATTTGTCTGTGGGAAGCTTGTAATTCACTATGTCTGTAGCCCAAACCCCTCCCCACTTGGCGTCTGGAGTATTCAGATCTCTCAAATGAGCGGCGTTTGCGGATCCGCTTATGATGACCATTGCGATATGCATGCCCCATGGGTCCCCATCAGTCAGAATTATCACAGGCAATTTCAACTCTTGGTTCAGTCTTCGAATGAATGCTCTTGTAGCTCTAGGCGCTTGTCCAGCTGTCTGAATCAAAAGTGCCTTGAATCGATCATGAACTCTTTCTTCTACGAATCTGGTGAACAGCGCGCCTTTCTCTATCGCTATGATCTTGTTTGCCTTGCAGTCGGCGAACTCTGCATTTGTGAGAGCCGGGCCGATCATCATTCCGTCTGGGTGACTTGCAAGATTCAGCTTCTTTCCCTCGTAGCCGGGAACAGTGTATTGGATTGTAAGGTTTCCGAATATGGCGCTTCTCTCTTCAGGGAATATATTGAAGTCTTCTCGAGGTGAGCCGATCACTGTCTCTAGATCGGTGATGATGTTGTCGCTTTCGGGTTGATCTACGAAACTCATTTCGTAGGCTTGTGCAGAATAGAAGACGTCCCTGAGAGTGCTTGTCTTGTTCTGATGCGACAGTTCATCTGCAAATGACGCTGTCCAAACCAGTTGTGTGAGAGGACGCAGGTGTCTGATGTTTCTTGCACTTCTCTTGACGTTCCTTACGCCTAGAACATACTGCCGTGACTTGTCGTCGTAGAGTATGTTGTTTGTAGACCTGCTAGGCATCTTTATCCATGGAAACTGGCGTCTGCACATCTGATCGTGAAGACGCACTCCAAAGTCGTTTAGGCTAGTTAGGACCTTTTCCTTCTTCTCCTTCACTATTCCCCTTGTCTTCTTCTGTTTCATATTTCAACACGCTTCTTAGAAGTGGATCAATGTTTGGCATCTTCTTTTTATGCGCCAATTTGGTTGAGAACGAAGCTATCTTCGGAAGATATTTCGAGAAGATGTCCAATCTTTTCTTGTCTTTTTCACGTGAGGCCTTCTTTGAGAGAAACATTGAAAGCCGCCTAGCAACCTCTCTAATTGCATTCTGTATCTCTCGTTCAACTTCAGGTCTGTCAGCAATGAATTCTTTTCCTACAGTTTTGTATGGGATCTTTGTGCTGCACAGATGCACGAAAACTGCTAGTGGTGTATCTGGGTACACCTTATAGTGTCTCCAGTCTATCAGGTCGTTAACGACCTTATACGAGACATCGCTTGCTTCATCGAAGAGAAGTGGGATCTTGTTTGCAAATCTGAACAGCATTGGCTTGCCCGTGTTTGGTATTGCTCCTCCACATGCAACGCCAACCTCAACTATGAATGGGAAGCCTGAATATGCAGCCGGTTTTCTCTGGTGGACCTCGACAAACTCTGGGTTGAACTCCTTCACTATTCCGGTCTTCAGTAAGTTCTCTCCGAGAGGCGACAGGCAGCTTGCGTCTGGGGGAAGGAACTCATCAAAATTCTTCATCGCAACAACGAGTTTCACGATCTCGTTGGGCAAGAGTTTTTTTGGCGTCTTCTTTGGATTTATGCCTGCGTATTCAAGAAACTTCTTCGCGATAGTCTTGCCCACTCTCTGGAAGTTCTTCTTCATGAAGTCGAGCATATTTTTTGATTTTGTTACTTCGATCAATCGTTTGAGTGTCTCAACATCGACCCCGTGTGGATGAGGTGTCGTCTCCATGGGGGCTTTGCTCATAGTTGTTGTTGCTCTGTCATATTTGTAGAGTCTTCCTCGCGGATCAACGAATGTTATGTTAGCATAGGGCGCGACTGTTGCGGTCTGTTTGAGATAGTCAAGGATCTTGGACATGGCATGTGTGTAGTCCGCTTCAGTTGAAAATTCGAGTATTGTTCCATGCCATTTGTCCTTGTTCCTATGAACTTTTCTTTTCAAGACAAGAGGTCTATTCTTTTGGATATCCATCATTAAGTGGTACTCGTAGATCTTGTTTCTCTTGACGCTTGAGATGACCCTGACGGCTGAGTGTGTTGTAATCTGACCGTATAGTATGGCCATCTTGCCTCCAAGTCCGAAAGTTCCTCTTGTCTGTCGGAGCTTGTACTTGGAGCCAAAAAGGACTTGACCGAAGGCCGATGGTATCACGTCTTCGGGCAATCCTAACCCGTTGTCCTCGATTCTGACATTGTAGACTCCGGGGCCCTCAACAGGCTCTGTTTGATAGGATATTCTGATGTATATGTCGGGAGGAATTCCGCTGACCTCGCATGCGTCTAGCGAGTTTTCGACAAGCTCTCTTAGGGTGGTGTAGATGGCTCTTGAAGGGTTAGTGAAGCCTGCTATGTCTCTGTTGCGATAGAAGAAGTCCGCTGGGCTTATCTCTTGAAAGACCTCTGTCATTCCACTTCAGCTTTCTCGGATTTTTGAGAAATGCGAATCCTTACCTCTTTGCGCCTTCAGGAGGCTTTTCCCAGAGTTCGACCTTTTCTTTTCTCTTGATCGCCCGTCTTTTGTTTCTCAGGTATTGATACACCGTCGCATGTTGTCTTCCTTTGATCAGCATTTCGAGTCCTTCTCTCGCCAATGAGGCTGCGTCGTAGTTTCCAATGATGCCAATAGTGTGTCCGTGGATTGATAGATCGGCTTGAGTTATCTCTTCAACAATTCTTCTCGCTTTTCCATCTCGACCAATTATTCTCCCTTTCACTCTCTGAATGTCGCTGTCACTTTTTCCAAACAGTTCCCTCAGGTTCAGAACGTCCAGCATCATCTCTTCATCGAACAACCTGAACGCCTTTTCCGGAGGGAATCCTCTAGCTATTGCTGCTACAACGTCTTTCGCTCGAAGGATTGCTAATGGGTTCACGTCTTCAGCTTGAGCTTGAATCGCTACGACTCCACTGTCGCTGTCCACGTTCAAAGTTACTCTAAGATCGCGTTCGATACGATTCTTAACATGCCCCTCTTCACCGATCAGGACTCCAATCCTATCTCTTGAAATGGTAGTGGTGACTTCAGGCATTACTGTTCGCCATCTGGTTGTATGCATCTGTTGCAGGTATGACATCAGTGCCGAGAGTTGCGAAGTAGATGTTGATATTCATTATGTCTCTTTTCACGAAGATTTCAGCCATTGGATGCTCCAAAGTTACTGATTGAGAGAGATCAAAAATAACTGGTTCATTTTTCCATATCATTATGTTATACTCACTGAGATCGCCATGAACCAACCTTGCTTTCCGATACAGTTTTGTTATGCATCCAAGGATTTTCTTGTACATCTTGCTTGGAGCCTTAAGCCTTGTTTCTTTAAGAAGGGGTGCAGGTTCTCCTCCTTGCCCAATGAACTCCATTACAAGTACGTTTTTGTCAACTTTGCGAGGTTTTGGCACTCTCACGCCAGCCGATTTGGCAAGTTGAAGATTCTTGAATTCTTTCTGGGCCCAGAGATAGACTAGGGAACGTGTACCCCGTTTGTGTCTGAAGAATCTTGGGTCGCCTTCTATGTAGGTTAGCATTCCTTTCTTAAAGTCGGCTGAGGTTGTTAGATACACTTTCAAAGCAATGTCTCTGTTTCTGGAATCTTTTGCCCAGTATATCCGTGACTCTTTTCCGGATCTGACGACTCCACAGACTTTCGATAACTCTCTTCGATTGAGCATCTGATAGATGGTCATTAGGGTTGGTTTGTCGAAGACTTCTTCGAGAACTTCCATCTCTTCGCTTCGTTTCTCTCTCATTCGCCGCTCGAAGACGTAGCGTTGCTCTCTTAGTCTAACCCTCTTCTCCTCTTTCTCCCCTAGAACAGCCACCTGCTATTCTCCTCAGGCAACGTTGAGATAGCCCTGTTTTCTCAGCATCTGAGATTGAGCTTCAGTGTACCTCCAGAGAATGTCTCCTCTACTTTCAGCTTGGAAGTCCCATGGCGCGACCAGTACAATGTCTCCAACCTTTATCCATACACGTCGTTTCATCTTTCCTCTTATTCTGCAAACTCTTTCATGACCGTCAGTACATTTGACGAGCAGTCTATCGTAGCCCAACATTTGGGACACTACACCAAACAGTTGTCCCTCGGCGGGCGTCACCATCTCTCTAAGCGACTGTTCACTGAGAACCTTCTTCTTCCCCATTGATCTATTCCAGATTACGAAATTTTAGCCAATATAGACAGGCCTCTCCTTTTAAGAATGTGGCTTCTTTCTTCACTTTCTATGATTCCTGACCTGCCATATTGGGCGATGTAGCGGAACAGATTGAAAACAATGTGACGTTTCAACAGGATCTACTCAAAGCCGATCTATGTGAGAACAAGGAGTTCTATTCCATCATGGCTATCTGCGACTGAAGGGTAGAAAGAAATGCTGTCAACAAATGACGGTGCAAAGTCTAGAGGTTTTCTCTTTTTGATGTACACCGACCTGCCTGTCCTCGAAGCCGATTCCCCGTTGGGACTGAACGACAATGGTTCACAACCCCCCTACCCCCGGTAGGGGGTCATGTCGATCATATGCCATGGTTTACGGGCTAGGTAACTATCGGGCCCTAGGCCCTTGTTTGGCTGAACGCTTTGCATTCTGGGAGAGTAGAGAACTGGATCCAAGACGTTGAGGCGCATCCACGACTCAATACAATCATCCAAACTTCACGTCGTCCAACAAAAATTGAGCAAACCTATTACTGGGTATGTGTATTCAAGCAAGGTAAATAATGGCTCATAGCCTGATATGTCCGAAATGCCGCGAAGGATTTACTTTCTATTCCAGCGAGTCCCTTTCGCAAAGTCTCTATTTCTGTTCCAAATGCAGGCAATTCATAAGAGTGTCTGGCTTAGACAAACCTGTGTGATGTGATTCTATTGAAACGGTTTCCGATAGAGCGGTCTCCCCGTGGGCGAGGAGGACATCAACGGGCATCTTATACTGAGTTAGCTAACCGCTGGTATTTGATGTGGATTTCAGAAAAATATGGACTTGAAACGCGGAAGTTCCTTGCATGTTTTCTAGATGCATGGATACATGAAAAATCATCATGCAA
Source organism: uncultured Candidatus Bathyarchaeia archaeon (assembly GCA_964549295.1). GTDB lineage: Archaea > Thermoproteota > Bathyarchaeia > 40CM-2-53-6 > CAVXDP01 > CAVXDP01. The sequence continues at coordinate 2,653 of CAZJUU010000009.1, read as the reverse complement.
GAACATATCGGTTCAATGCCGTCAGAAGACAATGGATAATGGCATATTTCTCGTAACACAAAACGAAAGAGTAATTGCACAACTAGTTCTCAGCGAACTGGCGTTGAAACGCCTCTCAAACGTCGATCTCACAAGTTATCCCTGGAATCAATTTACCTCAGCTAAGGGAATATCGAATCCGAGAGCTGTGGACGCAAGAATTAGAGAACTGAATCTAGAAGTCTGACATGTCAACCTGAAAGTAAACGCTTCTGAGAACCCTATCTTGGGGTTGTAGAGTCTGGTAAAGATGTTTGTGAGGATAGAGAACACGGTCGCTACTGCTGCGCTCAGACAATCCATAAACCTCAACTCCATCGTTCGCGCTTTTCCGGAGGTTCGATATCAACCGGAAGTGTTTCCTGGCCTTGTCTACAGGTTGAAGAAACCTAAGACTGCGACGCTCATCTTCAGTTCTGGAAAGATGGTGTGCACAGGAGCAAAGTCAGAGCAACAAGCGAGGCAAGTTGTAATGAAGGTTGTGGACGACTTGAGAAAGAAAAAGATCGTGACTGTCGAGAAACCTGACATTCAGATACAGAATATAGTCGCCTCGGGAGAACTTGACGGAACCATGGATCTGGACATGGCAGCCTGTTCCCTAGAGAAAACCATCTATGAACCTGAGCAGTTTCCAGGCCTGATTCATCGCATGCAAGAACCCAGAGTTGTATTTCTTCTTTTTACAACTGGAAAGTTTGTATGTGTGGGAGCTCGAAAGGAAGAGGAAATCCGTCAGGCTATAGCCAAACTCCAGCAAACACTCAAAGCAAAGGACATCATCGAATATCGGGAAACAAGAGACCCATAGAATGTTATGGACATCTCAAGGTTCCTCACCATTTCGAATGTTCCCGAGAATCCCCTTGAAGCATTTGACGAGAACACGTTTAAGTCAGTTGCTAGCCATATTATTCGAGGGCAAACCGTGGAGGTGAACATTGAATGACTGAAATACCACAACAGGCACCTGTTTCAGCAGACAGAGTCGCTGTTAGACCGAGAACTCCTATCCCTGCCGACACTATACTCATTGGGAAGAAACCGGTGATGGCCTATGCAACGGCTGTGATGATGCACTTCAGTGGCGGAGCTAAGGAACTCACTATCAAGGCTCGAGGTAGAGCTATCAGCACAGCTGTCGACGTAATAGAGGTTGTTCGTAGAAGATTCTTTGAAGGCAAGTTGTCTGTAACGAGCGTAACTATTGGAACAGAAGTCATCGGTGAGGGCGGAGATACGAGAAACGTTTCGACCATTGAGATAAAAGTTCAGAAGCCTTAGAATCGGCGCAAGACATATGCGCCAAATCCCTTTTTATCATAATCTACTGATGGGATCAACTCGCTCTGGCAGGAATTCTGGAAAGCACTTGGCTACTGGCTTGTAACCTGTTTGTATCGCAGGATTGACACAAACTCATCCAACATCTATCTCGTTTGTGAACAATCTGAGTGCTACCTGATTGAAGTATGCAAGTACACTAGCCAAGAGCTAGGCTTCCTCAATCCGTTTTTTGAACAGTCGATCCTTGATGGTCCTTTTGTGAATCTCTATTTGAAAGCGACGCGAACTCAGGTCTTCAGGCTAATTGTCTGGCTTCGAACACATGTGAGATTTTTCTGTGCGATTTCAAATTGAAAGTTGGACAGTTGCTCCGGAAAGTTGCATATTGGTCCAGGTTCCAATCAGTTCACAGTAGAATTGAAAGCGGTGCTGGAATGGACAAGCGAGATGACGCTAGAATGATTGTTTGGGATGGTACTGAAAGTATTCCAAGTTGTGGAATAGGCTGATAAGATGACAGACAATACGCTGATGGACGCATGAGCTATAGCTTCATTATCTGAACGTGAGGTATTCCTGCGATTGAAATTATGGCGTCAGGATTAACGAGACCTTGCTTCACAGCAGCGTCGACAACAAATGGACCCACCAAGTTTGCCACATCCGCGTTGTCCAGAAGCTTGAGGGTTTCCTCTATTGTAGTCAGTGTGCCGCCATAGAACTCGGTGGCAACGTTCAGCTTCAATTTTCCTTGGCGAAACGTTCTGCCAATAAGGTCACTGTCGCAAGCCGCCACGAGAACACATTTCTTGTCTCGGAAGACTCGGATGTATACGCTCTTCACACGTGTGCCTCCGACCTCATATGGGAAGAACTGAAGATTTTGCTCCACATGCTTCACATACGAGAAAGAGAAACCGTCCTTCCTTCTTCATCTTGGTGTCAGGTCTGCTGCAGATGGGGCATATCACGTATTTGTGGCTGTAGATCTCCAGTAATCGTCGAATCGATAGTTCCTTGAATCTTCCTTGGAAGACTGCTCGTCCTCCGCTGACCGTGCCCGCTGTAGCCATCTCCTTTGAAAGGAACTTCACAACATGATGAGGCTCCCTGTTGAGGCTACTACAGATCTCGCCGAAGTTGTAGATCGTTGTTCGTCCGCCAGTGGTATGCATCTCAGCCATTGGAATTTCAAACCTCTCACCTGAGGAGACTTTCTTCGGGACCTTCTCCATCGCCTGATCTAGCAGACGAAGATACTCTTCACTCATGAGTTCGCCACCAACTTTCCAGTATGACCTCTCGATGCTTGGTTAAAAGTATTCTC
>CAZJUU010000008.1:0-19840 GCA_964549295.1 uncultured Candidatus Bathyarchaeia archaeon | reverse complement strand
CGAAGGGGTTGAACGGTAGATTGAAGGCGACGACTGAAAGCCAGCCCATAGTGAGACAATTGTATATCCAAGCATCTATTGGGGGAACGGTCCTAACTAAGCCACTTGCTTTCTTTATGAAGGTGCCTTCAGAAGCCATGCTTTTTTCCCAATTAGTAAAATCGGAGTTGTCACTATTTATCACTTTGGCAAAAATCATACTGTTCTTTTTGAAAGAGATTCAACCTTCCTATTCCCTAACTTTCTTTCAGCTTATCTGCTTCCTCTAAACCATCAAAATATACATGTCAGAGTATATGCGCTCGCAGTTTGCACATGAATTTTTGCAGCACTTTCGTGAGAGGCAGGTTAATCTGGGGATCAAGATGCTGATGATAGTCTGGTCGGTGCGAATCCTGCGAGAAGCTTGCGTCACTTTCGATTCAACAGAATGATGAATCGATGACTTCGAGGAGGCTGGAGATGACTAGTATAGATCTCGTCAGAAGCCTTAGAGATGAATGGGTGCAGAAATCCGTGAGAATAAGCATTCTTCGAGGCGGAATTAGTAACTGCAATTATTTGGTGGAGGATGGAGAGAGATTCTACAAAGTTAGAATTCCAGGAAGGAACACTGATTTTTTTTCAGATAGAGATGGTGAAATAAGGGATTTGAAGGCCCTCCAATCTACGGATCTTGTGTGGAGTCCAAATCTTAACCCAACGGGAGTGATTCCGGGAGTGGTTGACTACAAAACTGATACCAAGATTGCTATCTTTGCATTCGTGCCCGGGACAACTGCTAGAAAAGAGGATTTCGGAAATAGGCAAGTGAGAAAGAACGCAATTAGGTCTATTAGAAGAATTCATCAATGTAGCGTAGAATTCTGTAGAGTGTTCAATGTGTATAGGGAGATTGAACGCTACGTTAATCGTCTGACGGCTTATCAGAATCAGATATCAATGGATTATCCATTGAAAATGTTCCAGAGATCTGCGTTGACACTTCAGAAGGAGCTGGAGAGAAATCGGCCAACCTATGTCCCATGCCATAACGATCTTATTTCAAGTAACTTCATTCTCTCGGACGACTCGGTACACATTGTGGATTGGGAACTTGGAGGAATGAATGACCCTCGCTTTGAAATCGCCGACTTTTTGATAGAACATAAGGACATCTTGTCCGAAAAAGATGAAGAAGAGGTGCTGGACTCGTATTTTGGAGCTCAAAAGGAGAACATGCGACGGGGAGTAGATTGTTACAGGTTCTTAGCCGATTTTCTTTGGGCGTTATGGGCTGCAATTCAGCACAACATTTCTGAACTAAATTTTGATTTTGAGAGATACGCACGCGACCGATTCGAAGCTTCACTAGAACACATTGAGATGCTTAAGGATCGATATTCTATCAGTCTATAGACTAGATTGAGGATTGGAGAATGAGACTTTGAAACGTCGCCGCTTCAAATCACCTTCTTTCAGACTGATTAAGCCGATCTGAGTGCTTCGACTTTGACGCTGGCGCTATAGGTAGCTCTAAGCTCGCGATTCAACTCTTTCGCTATCATTCCTATCAATTCGTCTGGGTTTACCCTCCTTATTCCTTTCTCATGAAACAGATACATTTCCATAGCGTACTCCGAGGCGATGAAACGAAGTAGATAGCTGTCTGTTCTGATAGGATGTCTATCGCGATCCTTCAGCATGTACCTTAGCACGATCAGAAAGTCTGCGATCGGTAATGTGCCTTGCTTCTCTATGACTTCGTTGATCAACCGCTCTTCAAGGCTGTCTAGATAGTTGAAGTGGTTTCCGTTGGCAATTCCTACTTCGAAGGCTATCTTTCCTTCCAAGTACCCTTCGCGACCAGCCAAAGTGATTGATGTATCAACTTGAAATCGATTGAGCTCTCTCAGTATCTTGATCAGAATTTTCTGCACGTTCACGCTTTCCGTGTCATAGCTTAGAACTGCTCTTCCGTGTATCGTCTGCGGAAAATTTCTGTATTGAAAACTTGATCGATCGGGCTTGCTTCTCGTTACCGATAGACCCTTTGGCCTGCGTCCTCTCCTATAAACTATCTTCGAGTCTTTCCAGTTCTCCAATAGGGTCACATCGTCAGAGTATATATGCATCAGTGCACAATATGCAGTTTTGAGATGCCGAAATCATTAAGGTTTTGTCCTTCAACTCATCTGATTATCATTTTGTCTTCTAGCGGCAATCCATTGGGTGTCTAATCAGGATTGCAAGCGATACCTATGAGGGAGCATCCACAATACGATTCTTAGGAGAAAGTCACATTCATGAACAGAATCCTCAAAAATGAGTCAAATCTCGAAAACATGAAAACTGAACTGAATCTTGATCAATACATCAAAAACTATCAGAGACGACCTACATCCGGCCAAGAAATTGTGACCATTATAGCCGACATTAGAGAGTCAAGCTCGGAAGTCATGAAGGAGCTAGCTAAGTGCAAGGTGAAACTCGACCTAAGAACGATTGATATCGGCGACTTCGTAGTGTCTGAAAGAGTTGTCATCGAACGGAAGACGTCAAGCGATTTTTCAACATCAATCATTGATGGCAGAGTTTTCAGCCAGGCAGCAAATATGAAGAGCTCCTACGAAAAGCCATTCTTTCTGATAGAGGGAGGAACACTCTATTCACATAGGAATATTCGACCTGAGGCCGTAATGGGCGCCGTTTCGAGTCTTCTTATTGACTATGAAATTCCAGTGATTTGGACCAAGAGTTCAAGGGAAACGGCTCTACTACTCTGCGCGATGGCTAGAAGGGAACAACTGATCGAGAAACGACTTCCTCGAATCAGATCTGAGAAGAAACCATTAAGCATTCAGGATGTACAAGAGTACATCGTTGCTGGCCTCCCGTTCGTCGAAGAAACCTTGGCGAAACGATTGTTGAAGAGGTTTGGAACTATCGAAAACTTGTTTTCGGCATCTGAAAGCGAACTGCAGACTGTTGATGGAATAGGGAAGAAGAAATCTCAAAGGATTAGAGAGGTCGTTGCGACCAGATACGAAGAATGTAGCTCATGATTGGCCTCTCAATTTTCGAACTCTCTCGACGACCGTAAGCCATTCTGAAAGTGAAAGCCTTAACTTCTCGATCTCTTCCGAATTCCGTTCAGTCTTCAACACTGAGTTGATCTCATCGATCTTCATTAGAGCTGTCTGTTCAAGATTCCCGAGAGCTTGAGCTGCAACTACGCTACTTTCATCTTCAGTTGCCCTAACTACAACAACAGGTCTATTGCATTTCACGCACAAGAGCTCGTTTCTGATCTTGAAGAGGGGACTCTTGCATTCAGGACACGTATCAGAAAGCATGGTTGCGCCCGACTTCAGAATGTCGGCCATCCGTTTCAGTTCATCGTCCATGTCGACTACTTGCCTACACAGAGTGATGATTAGCGGAGAGATATAACAACCTCGTTGAAAGCGTTTTCAAGCTAGTGAAAGGGATTACCGGCTAAGCTTCTCCTCGAATCCGATCCCCGGTTGGGACTGCACACAATCACGCTCCACGACCCCCCTACCCCCGGTAGGGGTCATGATAATCATATGCCATGGTTTACGGGCTAGGCAACGTTGAGGCCATAGACCTCATTTGACTGAGCCCTTCACATTCTGGGGGCGGAGAACCAGATTCAACGCGTTGAGACTTATCCACGACTCAAAACAATGATTCAAACTTCAAGCCGCGGATGTCTAATGCATTCGAGAACGCTTTGTCTCCAACCGTCTATTTCACGATACCTCTTGCTTTCTGGATTCAAGATTCTGATTCACCATTTTCGGCTCGCCTGTAATTTAGTCTTCTCTTCAACTTTGGGAAACCATGATTGATTGGAGGCAAGAACCCGAGAAGATTGGAACAACCTTTTAGGATGGTTCTGATAATTCTGATTTTGTTCTGTGGTTTCGTTGAGCGGTGAGCTCCAATGTCTGGATCGAAGACGTCAAAGAGAAGAGCGGACTATGAGCAGAGAGTCCAACAGGCTCTTGCAGTCTTGGGTGAAGTTTCCCAAGACACGACTACTCCTAGAAATATAAGAAGATCAGCCAAAGAAGCCATGGACGCATTGCAGGTTAATCAGTACAGCATTGGGGTGAGAGCGTCCAACGCCATAGCAATTTTGGACGAGATCTCGCAAGACCCCAATATGCCGCCATATACGAGGGTCAAGCTCTGGAACGTTGTCAGCTTTCTGGAAGCAATAAAGGACTAGTGCCGAGCGCGTATCTCCGCACTTATCGACAGTGCATTGTGTGCTCGATCCAGCGAATAATACCAGGCCATTGACATTTTGTGTTGAATAGAGAACCTGAGTTCAGGTTTCATGAAGCTATGTCCGAGAGTGAAGAACAGCTATTACTCTAGCTTGATCACATGCATCTTCACATCGATCTGAAACATTCTCAAGGGCTTCTAGAAATTGAACCAAGAGCACTATCGTCCCTATGCCCAAGCTCGGATCGTTGAGTTTGTTCACCTCACCTCTGGCAGTTCTGTGTAAATCATCAACTTCCTCTTCATACCTTTCGACACGATCCGCCGCCTCGAGGGAAGCCTCTATTTTTTTCGCTGTAAGTTTCTCAATGCAGTCCACCACACTTACAGCACAGTCTTTGACGGCTTTTGACATATTGACCACAAGTTTGCGCAGTGTTTCTGGCATGATATGGAACTGGAACTGAGTCAATATGTTGGTTGCCTCCAGTGCCCAATCGGAGATCCAGTCAATCTGCCTCGCGAGCCGCATAAGGCTGGTTCTCTCGTATGTGGGAAGATTCGACCTGGCCAACTCGTCTATAATCGATTTTCTGAGCACGTCTCCTTCATGTTCTTTGTCGTTAAGCCTCTTCCATGCGGCTTCAGCCTCGACATTCTTTCCATTCGAGGCGGCCTCAATGCATCTGCCCAGTTCGTCGACACATTGAAGCACTATCATGGATTGACGGCCAATCATCTCCACGGCTTTCACTCGGCGTCGGCCAAGAAACCAGCTTTCAAATTTGTCTGACATTTTCGTTTTTCACTATCCTGTTGATAGTTCGCTCTCCAAACCCGCCTCTGGCTGAGAAAAGGTTAGTATCTTGTCCCTTTGAAAGTTTGCGATTATCTGGTCACCAATCTCGAATTCCACATCTTGAATGATCAAAGGTGTACGAGCGGTTACCCTCAGACCATTGTTGAGATCCAGTTCATATCGCGCAGAGTCTCCGAGAAAGGTCTTCTCAACTATCCGGCCTCTCCATCCGTCTGGCCCTTTCTCTCTGCTAAGATGAATGAATTGGGGTCGAACTGCCAAAACAACGTCTCGACCTGTTTCTCGAGGCGGTATCCTTAATCGATCTCCTTGAACATCCATCGTCAGCCCTTCACTCTCGGTCGAGACAACCGTTCCAGTCATGAAATTCGCCTCGCCAAGGAAATTCGCGGTGAATATCTCTCTAGGATTAAGGTAGAGATCCTGTGGTCTTCCAACTTCAACAATTCGCCCTGCCCTCATGATGACGAGTCTGTCTGAAATTGACATAGCCTCTTCTTGGTCGTGAGTCACATGGATGGCTGTGAGCCCAAGTTCCTTGGCGAGTCTTCTAAGTTCCAGACGTAGATTCAATCTCACACTAGCATCAAGCGATCCTAGAGGCTCATCGAGCAATAGCAGTGAAGGTGCCGATCCTATTGCTCTGGCGACAGCAAGTTTCTGCTTGGCTCCGCCACTGAGTTCGTACGGACGGTTATCCGATCGTTCACTCAGCTTCACCATCTCAAGCGTTTCATTGGCTATATTTCGAACCCGACGGTTTGAAAAACCTCGAACGCGAGGTCCGTAGCTTGCATTCTCCCTAACATTCATGTGTGGGAAGAGCGCATACTCCTGAAAGACGTATCCAATGTTGCGTTCCTCAGGCGCAATCTTTGTCAACGGGCGACCATCAACAGAGATCTCTCCCTCGTCTGGGTCGATTATACCGGCAATACACCGCAGCAGGGTTGTCTTCCCGCATCCACTTGGCCCAATGATCGAGACGTACTCGCCATCGTATATGTCGAGCGAGACCTTGTCAAGTGCGGTTAATTCAGGGTAGTGTTTGCTCACGTTTCTGATTTTGACTTGTGGCAAATCAGAAGGCCTCCAATTCGCTTGCCAAACCGATTGGTGATGGAGGAAATAGTCTACAATCTTCCGGGTTCATGATCACATAGACTCTATCATCAACTTGAAATGGTAGACGATCATCAGCGACCAGTGCAGCTGGGATTTTGGATTTAACCGCCTCTCTGTTGTCGAGTACAGCGCTGTACTCAATGAATGCCCCTAGAAAACTCAGGCTCTTGACTCGTGCCGGAATACTGTTCTCTCTTGCCTCTACATGACTGGTGAGTTTGGTTGCCTCTCTTCTCACAGTGACGATAACCGGTTCTCCCCGATGATAAGATCTATCAGCTACACGAATTCTGATCCCCTCGCTAAGTTCAACTATCGAAGAGCTACGCTCCGTCTTCACTACGATTCCAGGCAGGAAGTTTGATCCACCGACGAAGTTGGCTACGAATATCGAAGCTGGATTCTGATAGATATGGAAGGGAGATCCAATTTGTTGAACGGCACCATCTTTGAGAACTACAATTGTGTCGGCAATCGTCATAGCCTCTTCCTGATCGTGCGTAACGTGAATGACTGTCAAGTTGAGACGCTTCATCATTCTTCTGAGCTCGATTCGCAGTTCCATTCGCAGACGAGCATCCAGAGCGCCAAGCGGTTCATCCAGTAGAAGAAGATTGGAACCTGATGCAATTCCTCTCGCGAGAGCGACTCTCTGTTGCATCCCACCGCTAAGCTCATTGGGGAAAGCGTTCTCCCTCTGATCCAGTTTCACCATCTGAAGTACCTTGCGGGCTGCTTCGAACGCCTCAACTTCACCACGTCCCCTTGCCAACGGTGAAAAGGCAACGTTCTCAAGCACGGTCAGGTGAGGAAAAAGCGCGTATTGCTGAGGCACATAGGCTACGTCTCGATCCTCGGGCGCTATGGTCCCTACGGGCTTCTCATCAATCATGAGCCTACCACCGTCAGGCGAGACTAGGCCTGCAATGAGCCGCAGTAGTGTGGTCTTTCCGCTTCCTGTAGGGCCTAGGATACAAATGTATTCTCCATTGCGAACGTTGAGAGAGACTCGATCCAGCGCCAATATGTCTCCGAAACGCTTGATCACGTTAGTCATCTGGATGGAAGGCATAGTTAGTGCGCTCTCCTAGATGCCAGTTTGAATGCGAGCAGTGAAATGAAGGAGGTCAGTATGAGAATGCCGACGCCTAGGCCCATCGCAGATGATGACACGGGCACCGTTCCCTTAACCCAGCTCACGAGAAGAACAGGCGCTGTCTTCAGTTCCTTTGAAACAGCCAGAGTTGCTCCAGTTTCGTCAACGCTCCTTGTGAAAGCCATAATGACCCCCGAGATCATTGAGTATTTGGTAAGTGACAATGTCACCTTTCTGAACACAGTCAAAGGCCTGCCACCCAAGGTTCGAGCAACTTCCTCAAGTTCAGCCGGAGTCCTCTGAAGAGCCGAGATCATCGACCTTACGAAGTAGGTGTACGTGACTGTTGTGTGAGAGAGAACAAGGATCCAAAACTCTGGAATTGTCAAGCCACTCCAAAAGAGCCGGAGAGAGACTCCGAGTGCGATTGATGGAACAATGATTGGAACGTTCACGGCGGCGTCAAGTATCGTTGCTTCAATGCTTCCAACTCTCTTTCTGACGATCAGAATTGATATCGGCAACCCCGTAGCAACGTTCAGGAGAGTTGCCAAAAGCGCGACCAAATATGATAACCCCATCGCTTGCCAATAGACCGCCCATTCTCCAGACCCGCTCAAAGCTTGCCACAGGGTTCCGTCAGACAATGCCCTTGCACTCGGCAAAGCAACAAAGAGTGACGGGACAATTACAAAGAAAAGGAATACACCAAGTACGAGAATATCACGGGACCTTGTGACGTCACCCATGCTGAGCCGCTTCTCAAGGTTTGGCCAGACCTTTGTGATAGGAATTCTCAACCTAGGTCCTAGAACCTGAATGGTCAGGAAGATGAAGGTTGAGGTAGCTATCAGAATGAAGCTGACAAACACCAGTGGACTGACAAGCCCAGCGTCCGAGGCATTCTTAATGAAGACCGTACCGTTCTCAAAGGTTCCAGCTACCATCACTGTTGCGCCGGTCTCCGAAAGCGAACGCGCAAAGGCTAGGATGAAGGAGGAGACCAGTGATGGCTTCAGAACAGATAATGAAACTGTTCTAACAGCCGCTAGGGGTGATGCACCTAATGTTCTGGCTGCAATCTCCAGCGTGCGCTCATAGTCTTGGAGCGCGCCCACCATTACTCTAACGACCACTGGATATGAGAACGCAAAGTGCAAAACTACGATCAGCAACCAACCGGGGGAAATGAGTACACCATCAGTGAAGGCAGATATTCCTTCTCCGCTCCAGAACAGAAGGACCGAGTAACCCAATGCAACTGTTGGAATTATGAATGGAATATCTGCCATTGTATCCACAATATGCACATATTTCTTAGAGGTCTGCCTTGCGATCAACCAAGCCAAGGGTAACCCCGTGATTATGTCCAGAGCCGAAACACCGAAGGCGATGGCAAACGATGCCAGTATAGAAGATCGAGCACGTTGAAGCAGTTCAGGTGCTTCAAAGATCTGGAATATCGAGGACCATTCCATCATTATGCCAAGAAGAGGAGGCAGAAAAATTACGACGAAGAAGAACGTCACAGACAGAATGTATATGGCCGATGTGACGTGGCGACTTGATGAAAACTTGTCAAGTTTTTCGAACAAGTCTTGTCCACGTCCTATCCGAAGCACGTTGACCTGACCTGCCATCACCATGCACAATGCCAAGTGAAACAATCTCTAGCCATGTGTTGCCGTTCTCCGCACAGATATCTAAACAATCTTGCATGTCTCGATTCAACTGTTGATATTCTCTTGTACTCGATGTTTAGTGCTCCTTAATGGACCGCTTTCATAGATTCCATAGATTAAGCTAACCCTTTGGCTTTGCCTGATAGCCCCGACCGTAGGGATTATGCAAACAATCTGCAAAGTCTCTCGATTGGAATATGAAGTGCGGGGGGTGGGATTCGAACCCACGAACGGCTGCCCGACAGGCTCCTGAAGCTATCGCAGCTTTTCGGCTACTGCGCCTTTGACCTGGCTCGGCATTAGGGGGACGAATTGTCCTACCCCCGCCTAGAGATGATCAAAGCGCCAAATTGAGATACCTTCACATGAAAGGGTTCATAAAGATATTTTGGAAATGTCTACTGTTCTAATCACTCATTTTTGAGGACCGAAGCATAGCCTTGCGAGTCACTAAATAGTTGTTCAAAACACCTATTCCGATGAATAACCTTCATTGAACATGTTTCGATGTAGGATGAAGCTCATCAAATAATTGCTAGGACGGATTGTGACGATCATGAAAGACAACAGAAATTCTGGTAACCAGAAATCTGTCATTGAAGCCTATAGATCACGGTTGGACAACGCCAAAGAATTCGCCGATGTTTACGAGATAGTGAAGGACACGGTGAAACGTGTGATAGGAGCTTATCGAGTAGGCCTAATGTTGGTGCTCGATGATTTGCCTCTTCAAGTAGGCGCATACCATCCAGTCGGTAGTAACAGCATAGTGATGAATCGACTTTTCCTTCAGATTGTTGAAGCCACGGCAACGTCGAAACGGGTCGTTAATGCGTTCATCTATACGATACTGCTTCACGAGTATCTCCATGCTGTAGGATTTCTTCCAGAGTCGGAAGTCAGACCGCTGGTCTACCGGATATCTCTGAAATCTTTTGGCGAAGATCATTTGGCAACTCGCTTGGCAGATGTAGGACCATGGACTCTCCTCAAAGATGTGCCGGTCGGCATCATAGAGGCTCCTAAACGAGTCGCGGAGATAGTCAAGAATTTTGAGATAACGAACCAGAGATACATCGGCTGAACAGTGGTAAGAGACCGTGGAATGAATTCTTGTCCATTACTATTGAAGACTAGATTTCGAGAACTACTTCGTCGCCATCTTTCAGTCCGAATCTCTTTCTAAGGTTCACTGGAGCAAGTATTTCCAAGAGACGACTATCATAATTCTGAACTTGTGGAATGATAACAGCACCCTTCACATCGTCACCTATGACCGCCCGCAACAGGATTCCTCTGCAGAAATCACCGCTAGGTGGCTCCATGACGTAGGTCCTGTCGTGTCTAAGTTCAAGAATGAGTTGATTCGTCGTCTCTTGAAGCAAAATATTCAGGGTTCCCGGAACCGGTTCAAACTCCAGAATCTCGACAAACTGTTTTTTTGCCCATTCCAGTTCGGTGAAAAAATGCCCTTTTCCACTACCTGAAATAAGCCGACCCTTGACCTTCATGTTGATATTACCTGCTGTGATAGAACCCGCCAAGAAAGACTGAACTGGCGCTGCAACTTGATGGTACATGTTTGACTTAAAAGCAAGCGAGATATTGAATGAAATACTAGCATGCTAATCTCCATGCGGTTTCTAGCCATTCAACTGAAGAGGTTATTCTATTGGCTTGGCGAGAGCATCTCACGCTAATCAATTTCCCAACCACGTCAGTGCTGCTGTCCTTGGCTGTCCTAGGATCGATACTCGCTGAGGAGGTCTTTCTAGATAGAGTATTACTGTTTGTGGCTCAAATATTTCTTGGTGGAAGTGTTGCAGCCAATCATTTTGACGAACTTTTGGACCGACCTTGGCATACGAAGATGCCTGGGAGTCATTTGTGGTTTGTGGCGACGACTAGCCTCTTAGCTTTTGTAGCAATTGGACTATACCTGAGCATTGAAGTAAGCCTGATTTTTGTCTCCTTCGTGATCGCAGAGTCCTTCGTCATTCTCGCATACAACCTAGAGTTGTTTGGAGGCGTCTTTCACAATGCCACTACTCTGGGGATAAGCTGGGGACTTGTCTTTCTGGGAGGCTACTATCTACAAGATACAACTTTCTCGCCAATGATGCTGCTGGTAACAGCATTGATATGTGTGTGTAGTATGCAGGGCATCGAACTATACGAAAGAGGTAAGAGCTTTGGAAAGGACGGCAGCTATGCAGATCCGCAAGCAAAATCTGCTTGGGAGACTCTGCTGATAGGCATTCTAACGGTGGACGCGATTACTGTTATTCTCGTGATCTACAGGTTTTTGCCTTTCATCTTTTCTCTGATTCGATTCTGATTGAGTCGCTTCTGAGTGCGAGAGGAATCCAACTCTGGGATGCGCGATTGCTTCTTTCTAATCATTTCTTCCAAGAACTCAAGGAAAACACGGTTTTTTGATTGAATGTAGAATTGAAATAGACCATTCGAGGCCTCACGATCAACATGGAAAACAGTGCCGGAGGAAGTTGCAGACTCTACAGTTTCATGGGATTTGAGATTCGAGACCCTAGAACACGCACGCACTTGTTGCAGACTTTGCCTCTTATGGGTATCAGTGCACCACAATAATCGCAATACTCGCCTGAGTAGTACGTGTCATATAGGCCACCTTTCGCCCGACTGACAACATTACTAGCGAGCACTTCTGTTACCCTTCTGATTTCTTCTTCGAATTCCCTGATTCGCGTCCTTCTTTTCATGACCTCCAAATCCTTCAGGTAGATTTCACATCCACTTCTGATCATTGAGGCCAGTTCTAATATGTTTTCTTTCGAATCCTCTGGAATTTCATCTCGATGCACTCTCAGAAGATCAACTTTCTCGTTGATCTTTCTTATCTCAGGCCCAGATTCTTGCTCCAACGTCTTCTGACGTGCCGTGTACATGATATCGGTCTTACATTCATAGTATTCTTGGATTCTGGCCTTAGCGAACTCAAGTCCATGAACATCAGCATGATTGTCTTTGAATCCCGGCATTCCTATACGGTCATCTGGGCGCACTTCAACCATTACCTTTCACAACACCAACTATTCGCATACTTTTTTTGCTTTCGGGATCTGAGTGAAGAGTTTCTAAGTCCTTTACGAAGATACATATTATTCTCAAGAATCAGTCACTTACATATCTTTCTTTGCGATCGGTCTGCCGCTGTATAGTTTGTGTGATGATTTCGTGTTCATAGAGATCTTGTGAAACCCAGCCTAGAGGCGCAAGCATCATGGACACGGCATTCCATAATAGTCGAGTATACTCGCCAATATTGTATTCAACATCTGGTTCTACTAGTGACGCTGCAATAACGCGACTTTTGGAACCTCCATTTGTTATTATGTAGCCAACGGTCTCTCCAGCTTCAAGTTTCAAACCCTCTGCATCAAGTTGTCTTGCAGCTAAGGCTTGCAATACATTATGCTTGTATTTTGAGAGAGGTTTCGAGAGAACCTTCTGAATCACAAGATCCTCGACAGGAATGTGACCGCTCTGAAGCATCTCAATGTATTTGTGCAATATGGCAAGAGCATTCTCTCTATAGCTCTGAAGATCAGATGGAGTTTCTGCTTTCGCCATCTCCTGAAGCATCTCTTTCATGCACTTCTTAATGAAACGTGGAGTATCATGCCTCCTGAGTGCGAGTCCTCTCACTTTGATTCGTCCATCTTGAAAAACTCCATAGTATCTGTTCAAAACTGGAACGTTCGGTCGTACCTTAGAAGGTAAGAAAACAATCCATCGATAGATCCCTTCGAAATCTATTGTTAGATCAAGTCTCTCCTGAATCAAGTTACACAGCCTTTGAAAATCTACTTCAGTAGCGCCAGGTTTCCTTAACCATAAGCCGTCCACGATTCCATGCACTAGATAGAATCCGTTCTCTTCAGCCAGATGCGTAGCCTTCTGCAAAATCTCTCGAGCAAAAGCGCATGTGGCTATATGTGCGTCAATCTTCCCGAACCGAGCGTTACGGTACCCGAGATAGCCAAAACTACATACCGTTATCCATTTCAATGCCGCTTGCCGTCGGTCGTACACTTCACGCAGCTTCGTGTCTGATGTTCGTTTTTTCATAGATTTGTAGTAGGCTTTCTTTTTCAGTAGTAATTCCAAGCTTTTTGGAACGATTCCTAAGCGTTTTTGACAGATGTTGTAACCTAACTCTGGGACGCGTAATGTTGAGTTTGGGCAGCAGTTGCATCGAACGGTCTCTGCGCTGAGATTTTTCTTGAGCATGAGTGTTGGGTAGAGGCTTGAGAAGTCTATCTCGCCTACTTGGTCGTGGACTCCCACTATGGGTTCGTAGTAGAATCCCCCTCTGTCGGCTATGATCAGTTCTCTAGCGCTTTTGAGCCCTTCAGGCTCGGCCTTCCTCCATGGAATCAAGTAACCGTCTTTGAAGGCTTGATAGAGTTGAATTGAGGTCATGCTAGATCCTATGGTTCCTCTAGACGCTTCATGCAACGGGATACGACATGTTCGAGCAACCTCAACTAGACCTTCCAGGCCACAGTCGTCTACAAGAAGACCATTTTTCACGTCTAAGTGAACTCTACCCAATAGCCTGATGCTGCTTGGACGATAGTAGACGCGGTTGTAAGACCAGTAAGAACGCCCCGGTCTCTGCTTGGCAGATAATGGAATATTTTCGCGCCCTAAAACAAAATCGTCTAGAATACCATTTACCAAGGCACGTCTAGTCAAGTATGGAAAAAGAAATGAGTCGCCATCTTTGGTTAAGATGACATCTGGATCAAGTTCCTTCACATATTCAACAAGTTTCTGAAGTTTTCTAGTCTCTGATCCTGAATCTACCTTAATTGTGTAATCATTGCCTTCGATCCTTACCAAATCGAGTTCGTCCCCGAATCCTACAAGATGTCCTTTCCGTGTAACGTTGACCTCTAAATTCACGGTCTTGAGAGGTGGAAGCTCATAGTCTAAGCGTTCAGGAGAATCTTTGAGTTCAATATTGACCATTCCATTTGTGGTTTCGACTTCTAAGAAAGCCAGTGGAAAGATATCTCTCTCATAGAGAAACGATCGGACTTCTGGCAAATCCACATTGTAAATGTCATACTTCATATTTCCTCTATTGAGAGCAAGAAGATAATTCGCCAACTCTCTTGAATCATTCATATTGCGAGTATAAATTCGAAGTACACATGACGGTTTAGGGTCATCTAGTTTCACAAATTTTTCTGTGAACTCCCACTTTTTGACACGGACACGTTGAGTGAGGCGGTCAAGGTCGTTTCTGCCGCCAGCAACATAGATTGATGGATTCCAATCTTCTACTAGCTTAGTGCATGAACCATCTTTTCTTTTGATCCATAAAGTGATCTTGCCATCTTGGTTGTAGTAGAGGTCGAGGAGCCATCCGTCAAAGGTTTGGCTCATCAGTCTCTCCATTCTCTTCTAGAATCTTCTGAAGATGCCTGACCATTTTATGATGCAAGAATAGCATAGTCATGAACATAGCTTTCGGTTACGGTAGAGCGAGTTGTTGCACTGGTTGCTGAAGCTCTGAGCTTACATTGATCCATCAGGTCGTCAAATATCTCGCATTCATCTATCCTCAACGCATCCCTGAAACTCATCTACATCCTAACCTCTTCTTCCAGGGCCATTCTAAAAGAGAAAACTGTTCTACACAAAGTCAACCTTTCAGCCAGAGTTATGCTTCTCTAAAGTTGGCTTCGAACCCTGCCGGATCTGGAATACTGTGTGAGCTCTGCTGAAGAGGATTGACTCAAGCCAACCATTCTTTGAAGCTGTTACACATGTAGCCAATACTATCGAAGCTTTCTTCTCTGCTAATTTTGCAAGAAATGCTGAGACTTGATTGAAGACATTGAAGGATTCACGTTCTTCAATATCTGGATCCGTGTAAAGTCTGGTTATGTCTGCAATGACAGCTAACTTTGCTCGGTAATGTTCGAACGCATCTGGTAGAGTTTTCGTGATAAGGGATGTAAGCTGATAGCATGTGAAAGCCCTGTCAATCTGAGTTCCATCTAGAACTGTTTCTCTTCTAATTTGGTAACGATCTGCATAGCGAGAGATTAGATAGGGATCAAAGAGATTTCCACCGTCGATGAAGATAACTTTAGAATTCAATCCTCCATTAGATCCCGACATCTGTGCTTTAACACAGATCTGCTCTGACAAGTCATGGGCTGCACGGTCACCGTGTAAAACTACAAATCTGCCAAGAAGATTTTCCAAAGCTTCGTCTATCAGGTCGTTACAGAATGGTTGTGAACCTCTCTCGAACGATGCATCTTCCTCAAAGAGGTACGATGTGATGGAGTTTTCACGAGATTTTACTGGTGAATCTATCGATACAAGACCCCTAAATGTTGGGTGAACTTGGAAAATAGTTTGACTTGGCACCTTGATACGCGTACAACGTAAACTTGATCCTAAACTCCAATGGCATCCTGGGCATCTACCACGAAAAATCCATCTAATACGTTCTGGCTCTAGAAGGATCTTAGAAAGAACTAACAGTTCCTCGCAGATCTCACAATAATAGCAGTAACCTGAAGACTGGAGATCAGCATCCATGTCTCGAAATATAGAGGCAAGTATGTGAACTTTCAGAGGAACCTCAGCTCTCGACTCTGAAAGGGAATCTACGATAAGATTCGAACCTATCATAAAGAACCCTACAAACTATGCGTAAGATAGTTAGCCTACCTGCAGCTAATTAGCAAGAGATCATTACGAAAGTGATTCCAAACTATCAGGAACGTAACTACAATTGATGATAGAACGTGAAGTTGTCACATCGTTCTTGCGAAATGCGGGCAGGATACTCATACTTCGAAGAAGCAACAAAGTCGGCACATATGCAGGTAGATGGGCTGGAGTTAGCGGCTATTTGGAGAGGGGCGACCGACCTATCGAAAGAGCTCTCAAGGAAATTCAGGAAGAAGTTGGACTCACTGAAAGTGATATTCAACTGGTCAAAGAAGGCGAACCGTTGCGCGTGAGGGACAAGAAGAAAAATACGCTGTGGATCGTACATCCCTTTCTGTTCGAGTCTAAGACAGATATTGTCAAAGTCGACTGGGAACACAAGGAGTACATGTGGATAGATCCATGCACTCTCACTAGTTACGAGACCGTTCCTATGCTGAAAGAGGCTTTTGACAGAGTACAAATGAAATAGTGATCACACGTGCTTACTTAGTGAAGTCTTTGAGGCTAAGTTGAATGGAGCCATCTCTTAGTCTCAACACGTGTTGAACTACTTCGTCGGGACTACTAAATCTGAGATCCTTTATTTTCTCAAAATTCCATCCCATGCATTTGAGGGTGGAGATGATACACGCGGTTACAACAGATCTTGTCCATTCTTTCGTCACTGAGTAGGTGGCGAGGAGCGCGCCACACCAAGTATCGCCGGCACCAGTCGTGTCTCTCGGATTCGCAATCAGTGTGCTAAGCGCAGGGATCATTTGCACTCCAGTTCCGTCAACGATGATGGCCCCCCATTGCCCCAATGTTATAGCCAGCCTTCTCGACTTCAGGGTTCGCATTGCTGAAGCTAGTTCAGTTGTTCCAGAAAGCATCAATGCCTCATGATCGTTGGTGACAAAAAGATCTACCTTCTCCGCTATCCGCTTCAGTATTCGCCTATTAGCTGTCATGGTCAAGTAGTCGGGGCTGGTGTGCGCTGATATCCAAGTCTTTGGCGAAATCTTTCGAATTGTTTCCACAAACTTCTCTACCTTGCTAGGATTCATGGGAGCAAGATGAATGAAAGAATCCTCGCGGATCCAGTGTTTTGGAAGATCCGAAACTCTAATCGCAGATCCGGCTCCTAAGCGGACTGCCTTATAGTCAGCTGAGAAATTCTTGTCATAGTCAATTTCGAAATACGTCGATGGCGTGTTCACCCTCTTGATAGTAGATCCTGGAAAATTGGACCTTAAGAAGTCCATTTGCGTGAAGTCCTTGCCGACCGCTGAGACTATTCTCACACTTGTTGAAAGCGATCTAGCTGCCATGGCGGCGTAAAGCGCTGCGCCTCCTATCTGAAGCCGTTCACCCCAAGGGTTCCTCACCAAGTCTCTAGACACATGGCCGATGAATACCAGACCCGATCCGATAGCCGTCATCTACTCCGCCTAGCGAAAGCTAATATCATTCTGTAATGACCGCTGGCTTAGAAACTTGTGGATTAACAGCGATCCTAATACTGTTCACCCCCTTGGGAAAAGCCGATCTTAATGGTCTGAAAAGAAAAAGGGGGATTGGTCCGAATGGACGAGTGTCGAATTGATTCTTCAAGCAGACTCCTGTTTTTTCCGTTTTTTTCTTCGGTAGACATAGTACACAACGATGCCGATTATGGCCAATGGCAGCGTTGAGATTACAAGGATGACTAATCCACGGATCACAGCGAATAGTACTATGAGCGCTGTTTCGACAGTCTCGTTCCAATTCATTCCTGGAGGCGTGAATGGCGGAGGTGGCTTTGACAGATATACTGAGATGACTGACATGGCGACGTTGCGTTCAAGATAGTTTATCTGGCCTTGAAGACTTTCAATCTCTCCCCTTACCCTCTCCAGCTCCCTCTCAACCGTGAGTACATCGTCAACGGTCTTTGCCATTTCAAGTATTTCCTGAAGTCTTCTCTCTTGTCTCTGTAGGTTTTCGAGACGGGCTTTCAGGTCTACGTACTGCTCTGTGACATCTTCGCTTGAGGTACGTTCGTCCAAAACCTTCCCATAGGTTTCGATCTCTTCAACACTTGCACGGAATTTTTCCTTTGGAACTCTGATGATGATCTCAGCATACTCGTGTGTGCGGGATGACCCTGCAACGTAGCCGCCGTAGCTTTCGACCAGAGATCTAATCTTCGCTAGGTTTCCTGGGATGTCACTTGTTTCAAGCGAGACGTATCCGTCGTAGATTACCATCCGTTCCTCGACTGTGGGAAAAGCCTGCTGATGTTGCGCGCCTTTGGAGACTTCAGTAACAGCGCCGATACTTGTCTCGGGAGTAGTGAAATCAATTCGCCCGTATCTTTCAATCCCAGTGTATGAGGTATAGAGCGTGCCAACAAAGAACGAGGATGCTAGAAGGCTCACAACAAGAAGCGATATTCCAACTAATCTGTTTCTCGACATGTTTCATCGCGTAAACCTTCATTCGAGTGTGCACTAAAGATGCTATAGATTGAAACATTGTGTCTACAAATTAGAACAATATCAGTCGTCACGGTGAACGCGTGCCGAAATCTGGCTGAGGAAACAAGGTTGTTCGGTTTTGATGGTCGGTTTGATTGCCGGGAAGAGAAGTGCTTTTAACCTGATGTGAACAATAAGATCACTTCAATCATCTGCCGATCGTATCCTCTGTGGACCAATCGTCCTATGCTGATACGGAGGTGAACATTGTGGATAAAGAGAAACTGCTCGAGGCCCTGAACAAGTCGATAGCTCGTGAACTTCAAGTCTCTATACAATACATGTGGCACCACGTAATGGCTGTTGGACTTGGAAGTGCCGCTGTTTCTGACATCTTCAAGAAGATTGCAGTGGAGGAAATGAAACACGCTGAGAAATTCGCTGATAGACTAAACTACCTGGGCGGAGTTCCAACAACCAAGCCAGAACCGATCGCGGTTGGAGGAAACCTGAACAAGATGCTCTCTGATGATCTGAAGGCCGAGGAAGAGGCAATAGCGCTCTACAAGGGATACATCAAATTAGCAACGGAGATGAATGATACAACCACAAGACGCATCTTCGAAGAAGTACTCGAAGCAGAAGAAGAGCACCACGACACATTCGGAAAACTACTTGAGAAGTAGCTCAACCAATTCTCCCTTGAACCTAGATCGATTTTGGATGGTTATCCTGTTCTAGGTCAAGGGTTCCAAACTTTTTGATCAACTCACTGTAGCGAGGTTAGTATAGCCAAGCTTCTATGGGCAAACGAATTATTGATTGAACCGTCCCCCAAGCTTCTTCGAAACTGTCAAAATAGTAGTACTTGTCGTTTCCGCCAACTTGGTGACTGGATGTCTGTGGATTCCACACTCTCTCGCAGACGTTTATGCAATATCGTTGGTTCGACTTGGTTATGAACACATAACCGTTTGGAATGGGGCTTCTTGAGTTTCCAACAGTTCTAATCCCCTCGTCCTCATCAAGAGCTCTCATATGCATCTCCAACTCCTCCATGGTATCGAGCTTCTTCTCAACATACAATAGAAGCAAACCTCAAAGCTTGCCAAACGCCGTCGCAGCCAATTTCTGATGACGCAAGACACACGCTAGGCATGAAGTCAGGATTCGAACGATCTTAATAACCTGTCGAATAAATGTGCGCTGGGAGAGAACTATGACCCGAATAAGGATGATGCTTCCCGATGACATTCCGTTCGCGATAAAGCTCACCAATACGGAGGAGTGGGGATTCACCCGTCAAGACTTCCTTAGATTGCGTAGACTAGACCCACGCGGTTGCTTCGTTGCGGTCAGCAAGAAGAGAAAGATCGGACTCATAACAACCACGACCTACGATCAGTTTGCGTGGATAGGCAACGTCATTGTCGAAGAGTCCGCGAGGAATCGAGGTGTAGGAATGCAGCTTCTCAACAGAGCGATCTCACATGTTGAGAGAAAAGGAATCAAAAGGATCGGACTATATTCGTATCCAGAAACTCGTTCATTATACAAGACGCTTGGCTTCGCCGAAACGACCCAATTTGTCAGATATACTGGAACTCCGAGAAAGAGGCGACACGGTGAAGCGAACCCTCTGCACTTCAGACATCTGAACAATGTCGCTAGATTTGATAAGGATCGTTTCGGAGCT
>CAZJUU010000007.1:0-20734 GCA_964549295.1 uncultured Candidatus Bathyarchaeia archaeon | reverse complement strand
TAGTTGGTTCCGGCGTATGTAGCCGCCTTGCCAAGCTCTTCTTCTATCCGAAGCAGCTGATTGAATTGCGCGGTTCTCTCGCTTCTGCAGGGGGCCCCATTCTTCAGTTGACCTGCTCCAATTGCCACGGTTAGATCAGCTAGCCATGGATCTTCTGTCTGGCCCGACCTTTCTGATGCTACAATAGCGTATCCACTCTTGACTGAGTATTGTGCAACGTCCAGAGCCTCCGTAAGTGTCCCCACTTGATTCACCTTCCAAAGAACGGAATTAGCTGCTCCAGCTTCTACTCCATTCTTGATTCGATCCAGATTCGTGACAAAAAAGTCGTCTCCAACAATCTGAACCTTGCCCAAAGACTTGGTTATCTGAACAAACCCTTCCAGATCATCCTCGTGAAACGGGTCTTCAATGGATAGAAGTGGAAACGTTCTTGCTAGATCATCATAGAGATCCATGAGCTTCTCACGCGAGAACTCTTTCCCCATTATATGGTATTTTCCGGTCTTCTCATCGTAAAGGTGTGTTGAAGCTGCGTCCATTGCAAGCACGAACTTGTCTTTGTAGCCCATTTCTTCTATGGCTTTCAGCACTGCCTCGAAGGCTTCATGGGGATCGCTTATCCCTGGAGGTGAATATGCTCCTTCGTCACCTACATTCAATGCATATTTTGATTTTTTAGCCAAGATTTGGCCTAGTCTCAAGTAGACCTCCGTCACCAGACGCATTGCTTCTGAGAAACTCTTAGCTCCAACTGGCAACGCGTTGAATTCTTGAAAATCAAGGTCGGTGGCTCCCAGTTTTCCACCGTTGATGAATATTATCATTGGAACAGGAAGTATGTGAGCGCATGAACCGCCAATTAGTTTGTATAGTGGAATGCCCTGCGCGTTTGCCGCAGCCTTTGCGACAGCAAGGGATACGCCCACAATCGAGTTTCCTCCAAGTTTGGATTTGTTTTCGGTTCCGTCGAGTTCTATCATGGTGGTGTCGATTTCTCTCTGGTTTCGAATATCCATGCCTTTCAGTTTTGGACCGATAACATTGTTGACGTTTTTTATTGCGGTAAGGACGCCTCTTCCAGCATACCTTGATCCTCCGTCTCTAAGCTCGAAAGCCTCATGTCTTCCTCTCGAACGTCCCGCCGGTACGTCTGCTCTTCCAACTGCCCCAGAATCAGTAACAACATCTACCTCAAGTGTTGGAGTGGCCCTTGAATCAATTATCTCTCTGGCCTTGATCAGTTCGATTTTGAATAACTCGTTTTTCATGATTGATCACGTTTGTCGAACTTGTCCTCCAAACCTTTCCTAATAAGTTGTGCGATGACTGACTGAACCAGTAGTTCCCTTCGAAAAATTTCGATTGACTGTCATCAATCATCTGCGTCATTTGACTTATATATGAGCTGGAAAACTCAGCGTTAACCATGAAAAGAATTAGGATAAGACAGGTTGACGCTTTCACCAATAGAATATTCGGCGGAAATCCTGCCGGCGTAGTTTCGTCAGCCCAGGGTTTGAGCGACGAAGAGATGCAATTCATAGCCAAGGAAATGAATCTGTCAGAGACAGCGTTTGTTCTTCCAAGCGATAAAGCGGATTTCAGAATACGCTGGTTCACTCCAAAGAAGGAGGTTCTATTCTGTGGACATGCGACAGTTGCAAGTCTACATGTTCTGGCTCAGGAAGGAAAATTCGGCATGGACAAAGATGGCGTCTTCAATTTCAAGATTGAGTCTATGGTTGGAATTCTCAAAGTGGATGTCATGAAGGGGCCATCAACGAACATTGTTCTGCAGTCTCCTCCGATTGAATTGGTTCCAGAGAAGTTCGGGAGCAACGAGCTTACACAAGCGTTGGGAACTGGGGAAGCCGAAATTGAGAATCGTTTGCCGATTATGAGAGATAAGACTATGGACTACGTCTACATTCCATTCAAGAAATTAGCAACCTTGAGAAACCTGAATTATGATTACAATCGGTTGGAGAGGTTTGGAGAAGAGCATGGGATTAAGGGATTCACTCTTCTGACTACAGAGACTTTTGAGAAGAATTCGAATGTTCATTCTCGATTCTTCTCGCCACACTATGGAATAAAGGAAGATCCGACAACTGGTTCATCTCACGGGCCTCTGGGTGCCTATCTGGTGTTGAATGGTCTAGTGAAGTTGGAGGATGGCAAGGTTGAGATACGAGCAGAGCAAGGCGACATCATGGGAAGACCCGGAAGAATGACTGTGAGAGTGACTCGGAAAGAGGATGGAAAACTACAGGCTCAATTGATCAGCCAAGCAGTTACTGTGATAGATGGAGAGATGACACTGCCCTGAAAACACGTTAGTCCGTTTCTTCTACCCCTATCATTATTCGTATAGTTCTCTCCATACTTGTTTCAGCGGTCGTCTTGACATCTACGATTTTTCCTCTTCTCATCGTCATTATCTTGTCCGCAATAGCGAAGACATCTGGCAGTCTGTGGGTTATGTAGATCATGCAACTGTCTTCTTTCTTGAACTCGGTCATGAATCTGTGGAGTATGTCTCTTCCCTTGACGCCTAGACTGGCCGTCGGTTCATCGAGAATCAGAATCTTTGGCTTGAAGAGGAAGCTTCTGGCGATTGCGATTGCTTGTTGCTGACCGCCAGAGAAGTATGATGCTTCTCTCTTGATTGAATCCTCGTCGAATTCGTATCCGAGACGATTGAGAATATCCCAAGATTGCTGCTTCATCTCCTTTTGATTCAGGGCCCCATATCTCGAGGCGATCTCTCTTCCTAGGAATATGTTGCTCGAAACGTCCAAGTAAGGGACTAACGCCAAGTCCTGATAGATCATTTCGACACCCAGCTTCCTTGCGTCCAGTGGCGTCTTTATGTTCGCCTTCTTTCCATCAATGTAGATGTTTCCTTTGTCAGGAACGTAGACGCCACTTAGAACCTTCATAAGTGTTGATTTGCCTGCGGCATTGTCACCTAGAAGTCCTGTGACTTCTCCATAGGTGAATTCGGCTGTAACGTCTTGAACCGCCCTAACGGCTCCAAAGCTTTTCGATATCTCTTCCATCTTGACAGCAAGTGTCATTCATTCACAGCTCCGTAAGACTCGATGTATATGGTTCAACTAGCCTCTCCATCTTCCTAGAAACATAAGGTTTTTCCGAAGTCTTAAATATCTTGAGAAAGGTGACTACACTTTTGCCTGTAGGTACAGGTTGATGAAATATGTCAGAAAAAGAAGTTACTAGGAGAGGTTATCTGAAATACGCTGGTGCGGGTATAGCTGCGATTGCTGTTGCTGGTGTTGGCTATTATGCAGGTCGTATGGGTCCAGCGGGGCCTACGGTGACCACGGTCACCGAGACCGTCGCCACAACTGAAGCAACTGCCGGATTGCCCATGACAGCGCCGAAAAGAAGGTACAAGATCGTCTTCTCGAATGGTGAGATGGCTGATCCGTGGCGATATGTTTTCGTGCAAGACATGGAGAACTGGTCAAAGAAATATCGAGAGATGGGCGCAGGTATTGATTTCATATGGACCAACGCACTCTCAGACTCTGCGAAGCAACTTGCTGATTGCGAAACCTTGCTCGCAATGGGTCCGGATGCATTGATACTGAGTCCGTACGAGTCTGCACCTCTTGATCCGGTCCTTGACAAGTGCAACGAGGCGAATGTTCCACTGTTCTGCATTGACCGTGAAATCAGCAGGAAGCCAGGTACAGGCATGTATATTCAGGCGATAATCATGGACTGGTTCTACTCCGGTAGAGCTAGAGCGAAACTCTTGGTTGACTTGCTAACACAGAAGAATGGCGAACCAAAAGGAAACGTCGTTGAAATTGACGGTACCCTAGGATCTTCACCCTGCGTAGAGTACAGTGTTGGCATAGAAGACTACCTAGCTCATATGAACGATTTCAAGGATATCAGAATACTTGACTCTCGCCCGGGAGACTGGGATGGAGCTAAGGCACAGCCCATAATCGAAGATTTCTTGACGAGGTTTCCGAAGGGCGAACTTGACGCGATCTTCAGCCACGGCGACATAATGTCGCTTCCATGCGTCGACACAGCTAAGAGAATGGGTAGAGATGAACTGCTTGGGTACATCACGGGACAAGACTGCTATGTGCCATGGTTGGAGAAGGTTTCAAGTGGGGAAGGAGCGTTTTCAGTCGAGTGCCCGCCATACTTTGGTTACGCCGCGTTTGAATCCGTGATACAGTATCTAAACGGTGAGACGCTTCCGACCAAGAAGCTGATTCCGCAACGATGCTACACTAATTGGATACCGGGACAGAAAGAGATACTTGACGAACACATTGCAGCATGCAAGGCACAAGGACTGGACTATCCAAACACAGAAATGGGCAACTATGAAGAACTGATTGTCGACGTTCCGGAAGAAAAACCTGACTGGTGGAACTACGGCGATCCTGTTCCAAGCTCAAACCTGGTCAAGTAGCAATATCTAACCTAACCCCGCTCAATCCTTTCCTTTTTTTGATGATATTATTGTCAGCGCACAGGATCTTTCGGGCGAAGGATTTTCTTCTTAAGCACAACCTCATAATAGCGTTAGCCATTCTAGTTTCTTTGATGATAGTTCTTTTTCCAGAGTTCTTGTTTTCTAAGGGAATACTACTGTCCTTCTTTCACATGTGTACGATTCTAGGAATTCTGGTCATAGGTCAGTCGATCGTTCTAATCATTGGCGGAATCGATCTCTCTAATGGATCCATTGTTGGGCTTGCATCGATCTTGGGTGCGTGGGTAGCCCTCAGCCACGGGGTCTCCATCATTCTCGTCGTTACGTTTCTTGCTTGCGTATCTCTTGGCACACTCAGTGGTCTACTAATCACCCGAGCAAGTTTTCCTCCGCTCATAGCAACTCTAGTGTCAATGAGCATTGCTGAAGGCCTGACCTTGACTGTGACAGGTGGTGCACCCCTAGCTCTGAATAACGACGCGCTATCATGGTTCGGAGTGGCAAACGTCGGTGGAGTACCAGTGTACAGCATGATCTGGATAGGCATAGTGATATCACTATACGTTGTTCTATCGAAGACTGTTTTTGGAAGACATCTCTACGCTGTCGGCGGGTCTGAGAGAACCTCGTTTGTATGCGGTGTTGACACCAGTAGAATCAAGATGATGGCCTACATGATCTCCGCAGTTCTCGCTTGGCTCGGAGGATTGATCTATGTCTGTTACACTGCCTCAGGATGCCCCAGAGCTGGAGGGTTTCTCTATATGCTTGATTCGATATCCGCATCTGTAATAGGTGGCTTGTCGCTATACGGTGGCAGAGGGAATATTCTAGATGCCACTTTAGGTACAATGTTCTTCGCCCTCCTTTACATGATGGTTATTTTCCTGAATATCTCTCCGGTTCTCGACGCAGCATTCAGAGGCATTCTGCTGCTGGTCGTTGTTCTTTACGCGTTTATGAAGGAGAAGAGAAAGTCTTGAGTCTCCTCTCCAATGGGAAGCTGAAGAGTTTCGTCCAGGAATATGATATTCTCTTGATGTTCGCAGCCTTCTTGGTCGCCATCACTGCGATTACTGGAGGAAGTTGGTTATCTGTCGGTAACATTGTGAACGTGGTCAGCAGGGTCGCTGTTCTTGGAATACTGTCGATAGCTCAGTGTGCTGTGATACTTTCCGGTCAAATGGATCTTTCCGTTTCCTCTTGTCTCGCTCTCTTTTGCAGCATCTACTCAGTGGTATTTCTTGGTGGCTACGGAATAGTGGTAGCACTTACCATATCGTCAGTTGCGATTCTGTTAATAGGATTGGTGAACGGTATGTTTGCTTCAAGAACGACGATACCCGCTTTCGTGGTGACTTTGGGTACGATGATGATTGCACATTCGATGCACCTCTACGTGTTGAAAGTGGCAAGGTATCTTCCACAAATACAGAACGCGATCTATGAATTCATGAAGCCAATTCCTAAGGGTGGAGAACTCTTTGCCGTATTCATTTGGATTGCAGTGTTTCTAGTAGTTAGCTTCATGCTCAGTTCAACAAGATTTGGCAGATATGTCTACGCGGTGGGAGGAAATGAGAAAGTCTCTTTTTATACCGGGGTGCCTGTCAGAAAAATCAAATTTCTAGTCTACATGCTTTCATCGGCTCTAGTGTGCGTAGCATCATTCGTCTTTCTTTACAAGTTTGCGAACATAGCTCCGGGCACAGGTGAATGGTATCTGCTCGACACAATCGCCGCCCCGATAATAGGGGGAGTCTATTTGTTTGGTGGTAGAGGAAAATTATGGAAGGCAGTTATGGGAGCACTGTTCTTGGAAATTCTGATAAACTTCTTGCGTTTGGTGGGCGTTGATCCTTACATATTCTCCGCAATCAAAGGCGTAATAATCGCGATTGGAGTGATTGTCTCAATTCTCCTGACTCCATCATATTTGAGAACTCGAACCAGATAGTTTCCAAATCAATCAACAAATGTTTCGAGGATAGATCATGAGAATAACTGATGTGAAGTCTACAGTAATTGGAGTGCCTTACAATGAACCTGAACCTTGGGCATGGGGTATAGGGCACTATGGAGTGACTGCCATAATAGTTGAGATCTTAACGGATGAGGGGCTTGTAGGAATCGGCGAGGGAACAAGCGTTCACGCCTCAACCCAATATGGGGGAATGATTATTGATTCATCAAAGAAATTCTTGGTGGGAGAAGACCCATTTGACATCGAACCGGTTATGCGAAAATTGTCAGAGGCCGGACTGACAGATGCTCGGGTCATGTCGGGGGTCGAGATGGCCTTGTGGGATCTCATTGGCAAATCGTGCGGAAAACCAGTATACAAACTCTTGGGAGGCGCAGTGAACAAGAAGATCCCATTTGCGCCATGGTTGAATAGAAAGAAGCCAGAGGCCATGGCAAAAGAAGCTATGCGATTCGTGAAGCAGGGATTCAACACATTCTACATCAAAGTTGGACTAGATCCAGTTGATGATATCAAAGCTGTGAAGGCAATTAGAGAGGCTATTGGAGACAAATACTCGATAAGGGTTGACGCAAACCTAGCTTGGACACCTGGGTTCGCAGTCAAAATGATCAAGAAGCTTGAACGATATGACATAGAATTCGTCGAGGACCCAACGTACATCTACGGAATGGCTAGAGTCAAGAAAGCTGTCGACACGCCAATATGCTCCGGCGCCGAAACACCACACGACATTCTTCGTGTGGTAAAGGACGAGTTGGCTGACATTATTGGTCACATTGACCCTCGTATGCAAGGCGGGATACTGAATTCAAAGAAGGCGTGCGCAATCTGTGAAATGGCCGGCATGCCAGTCGTCGCCCACGCGGGCTGGGAATTGGGTATCGCTAGTCATGCGGTATTACATATCGCAGCGTCAACACCCAATTTCATCCTTCCCAATCAAACCTACTACATGTACCTAACAGATGATGTACGTCAGGGAGGAATGTTGACGTTTGAGGATGGCTGCATCTCCGTTCCCGAAGGGCCTGGACTTGGTTTCGAACTAGACCGGCAGAAGGTGCAGAAGTATGCCAATCTTCACAAGCAGCAAGGTGGGTTCTCCATATTTGAGGAGTCAACTATGCAAAAAGTGAGGAAGATATTACCATACCCTATGTACTGATCGTGAGTCGTCGCACTTCAGATGAGTTTTGCTTGCTTGAGCGCTTCATGGAGCTTCTTTTTCTCCCTATCCCCAATTGGGAGGTATGGTTTCCTAACCATTCCTGCAACTCGACTCTGAAGTCTCACCATTTCCTTCACTCGCGCAGCCCAGTTTGCTTCTCCATCAAGCGCCAATGCAACCGGCAGTAATTGATAGTATACCTGTCTAGCTCTTTTCATATCTCCATTCTGAACTGAATCGAAGATTTCTATAGCCATTCTAGGTGCAACATTTCCTATAGCCACTATGGCGCCTGGGCATCCAAGTACAAAGTCTGAAAGCAAACCCGCGTCATTTCCCGTTAAGACCGAGATTCTCTCACCAACCAGCCTAATGATCTCGGCTAGTTGAGATGTATTTCCGCTGCTCTCTTTGACTCCTACAATGTTACCGATATCCTCCACGAGTCGAACGAACAAAGAAGGCGAGAGGTTGAATAGAGTTGCCTGTGGCACATTGTAAGGAATAATGGGAATATCGACTTGCTTTGCCACTGCCTTAAAATGCTCGTATACACCTTCATCTGTTCCGATCTGATAGTAAGGCGTTATTATCAATGCGGCATCTGCTCCAACATCCTTCGCATCTCTCGTTGCCTCAATCGTCTCCTTTGTTCCGCTGGATCCAGTTCCTGCCACTATCGGAACTCTTCCTTTCGCTTGATCAACCGTCCATTCAATCACTTTCCTGCGTTCTTCCCTGAGAAGGGCGCCGGATTCTCCAGTACTGCCGCAACACATGATTCCATGCACGCCAAAAGCAATCAGATCATCAACAACTTTCCTTATCAGCGTCTCGTCGAGTCCCTCTTTCTCTGTAAAAGGTGTAATCATCGCAGGAAAAATTCCTCTCAGACTTGGCATGCGTAGACTTGACACACTTCATTCCTTCACAGATTGCATCAACAGTCCAAATATTTAACGCATTTGTGATGAACTTCTTCAGAATTAGCGGCGGCGTAAAGAGTTAAACATTTGTTAATTACTATGATCAGGAGATCTGACGGAGGGTATGGCTTTGCCAGTTGTCGTTGTGTGGATGTGGGAAGGAAGAACTAGAGATCAGAAAGAGAAACTTGTTGAAGGAATTGCGAAAGCATTTGAACATATTGGAACCAAAGCGGAGCATGTTGATGTGATAATCAACGATGTTTCAAAGGACGACTGGGGTAAGGGCGGGCAACTAGCTTCCAATCTCAAATAATCGTGCTATTCACGACAGGCTAACGCGTTGGCTTCAATGAGCATACCTGGAGCTACGAAATCGGTCACAACTGTCGTTCGTGCTGGAGGCTTGTCAGGAAAGAAAGCCTTGTAAACCTCATTCATACCTTGGAAATCTTCAGGCTTCTTCAAGAAAACCGAAACCATTACCACGTCGCCCATCCCAAGTCCGGAAGCCTGCAAAATGCCTTTGATGTTCTCCAGTGTCTGGCGGGTTTGGGAAGCAATACCTTTTCCAACAATCTTTCCCGTCTTTGAATCAAATGGGCCTTGACCAGACACAAAAACGAACTTGTCAAATTTGATGCCTTGGGAGAACGGCCCGACCGGTGCCGGGGCAGTATCAGTTCTTACAACCTGTTTACCAGTTTCATGCATCTGTTGTCTTCACCACATTCTAGTTGATGACTCATCCAAATAGACGAGTCGCTCTGCTTTGAAGTCATCAATCGATCGAGGCATCCTGAAATCTAAACGCGCTCTAAACACGTAAATATTTAGTCATCTGGTTTGGTGCTAGGGCGAGAACAAATGGTTGAAGTCGTGACTTTTGGAGAAATAATGCTAAGGCTCAGTCCTCCTGGATTTCAACGTTTCCTGCAGGCAAATGCTTTCGAAGCGGTCTACGGAGGAGCTGAAGCTTCGGTTGCAATTAGCCTAGCTAACTACGGAATTCCTTCAGCATTCGTCACTCGTTTGCCTGCCAACGAAATAGGGCAAGCTGCCATAAGCTACCTGAGACGTTTTGGAGTTGACACTTCACATATAATGAGAGGTGGCGAAAGAGTTGGAATCTACTTTCTTGAAACGGGTGCGAATCAGCGTCCCTCGAAGGTGATCTACGATCGGGCTCACTCAGCGATATCTGAACTGAAACCCGGAACAATACCTTGGAATGAAGTATTCGCCGGCGCCAAATGGTTCCATTTCACAGGCATTACACCTGCACTTTCTCAATCAGTAGCAGACGTTTGTTCGGAAGCATCTGAGATTGCCAAGGAAAAGGGGCTAATCGTCAGCTGCGACCTAAACTATCGCTCAAAGCTGTGGAAATACGGCAGACAACCAGGCGAGGTAATGAACCAACTCATGCGCTACGTCGACATCACCATAGGAAACGAAGAGGATTGTGAGAGATTCTTCGGGATCAAGGGTGCGAATGTCGAAAAGGCTGAAGAAGTATCGCCAGAGCGGTATATGGAAGTTGCACAGAAAATGATGGAACGCTTCCCACACCTTCAAAAGATCTGCACGACATTGAGAGGAAGCATAAGTGCAAGCCACAATACTTGGACGGCCGTTCTGTATGATGCGCAGAGGCTGTATACAACGTCCACTTTCGATATTACGCATATAGTCGATCGTGTGGGGGGCGGAGATGCGTTCGCCGCTGGCCTCATCTACAGTTTCATCAAAGGAAAAGGCAATCAAGAAGCACTTGACTTCGCGACCGCAGCAAGCGCTCTCAAACACAGCATCCTCTTCGACAACAATCTTGTTACGGTGGAGGAAGTGGAGAGCTTGATGAAACAGGGTGGTTCAGGTAGAGTTCAACGATAGAGGAGGGGTGGTGCAGATGAGTCAGGAAGTCTTGGAGAGAATGGAGAAGGCAGGCATAGTTCCCATAGTGGTGATTGAAGACCCAAGGAAAGCGGTTGAATTAGGAAGAACGATTCAAGAAGCAGGCTTGGATCTGATTGAGATTACCATGCGGACCCCAAGAGCTATCGAAGCTATGAAGATCCTGAAGAGAAAAATGCCTCAACTACTGGTAGGAGCAGGAACCATTTTTTCACTTCCCGCAGCGAAGGAAGCTTTGTCAGCAGGGGCACGCTTCATAGTCTCACCTCACCTTAACGAAAGAATCGTCACCTACTGCGTCGGCAGAGACATAGTCTGCATCCCAGGCGTTTTCACCGCGTCGGAGGTTCAAAGAGCAATAGAGGCAGCTACAAAGAAGAAAAGAACAAAGAACATCAAAGATCTACCTTTGGTTGTCAAGATCTTTCCAGCATCAACCGGAGGCCCAAATCACATCAAGGCTATGAAAGCTGTCTTCCCAGGAGTTAGGTTCCTCCCCCTTGGCGGGGTCAGCGCAGAGAACTTGTTTGAATACATAAAGGCTGGAGCTTGGGCCGTTGGAGGAACATGGATATGCAAGAAGGAACTCATAGAATCTGGAGATTTTACTACAATAGCTAAACTTGTCAGGGAAGCCAAGCATACTATTACCAAAGCAAGAAATTTGGATTAGCCAAGACTTGTCGAAACGGCCCAGATGTCTTCGTTAAGTAGAAAACAATCCAAATTTCTGAAGCCGATTCTAATAACGAAAACGTCGATTTCTGAGGATTTGCCAAGACAAAAATAGAACGGTATGAATTACAATTCAGGAACGGTAACCCTTGGGAGATTCGAATTCGATAACATCTCTTTGTCGAGACCTAGGATTTCCAGGTTCGAATCCCTGGGGATATGGCCATCCTGATTCAGAACCTTTCCTAGCAGCAAAAACACAGCGGACCCCGTCCATTACAATAATGATCGTAGGACCAGTACAAGACGTGCTTGAATTTTGAGCCCAAATCTAGCAACAAAAACGCTCTGGGTCCCCGCGGGCCCGCCAGAGATCTATATCATTTTTCGGAGATACGTTAGGCATGGGATATTGTTCCATGAAGACTCAAAAGATCATTGTTCATTTTGAACCGTCACGATGTGCGTACTCTTCCAGAGATTTGTGAAAACAACTGCGTTTTCCTGTGTGACATGCTTTTCCTTTCTGCTTCACGCTGTACAGTAGAGCATCTCCATCGCAATCAACGAAAATCTCAACGACTCTCTGCGTATTTCCTGATGTTTCTCCCTTTTTCCAAAGTTTCTCTCTTGAGCGACTCCAGTAATGTGCAAATCTTGTTCCAATTGTCTCCTTCAACGCCTCAATGTCTGCATAAGCAAGCATTAGAACTTCATGGGTCGCAGAGTCTTGCACGATAACTGGAATCAATTTATGCCCTTTGGAATTGACTTCGAAGGTCAGGTGATTCATCTTCATAGTCTAGTCTCAACACCGCTTTGTTTTAGATACTCCTTCACTTGGGAGATCGTATAGGTTCCATAATGAAAGACGGATGCGGCGAGAGCTGCACTTGCTGGACTACATGCCAAGATCTCTAGAAAGTGTTTAAGTTGACCACAACCGCCGCTGGCTATGACGGGTACACGTACAGACGCGCAGACAGCATTTGTTAATGGCAGATCGAAGCCATTCAAGGTTCCGTCTCGGTCGATTGATGTGAGTAGTATCTCACCTGCACCTCTCTGGTCGACTTCATGAGCCCATTCAAGGCCGTCTAGTTCAGTCTCGTATCTTGCGCCATGTGTTCGAACTTGGAACCATTCTCGGGCACCTCTGTAAGCGCGTCCAGCATCTATGGCGACCACTATGCACTGCCGTCCGAAAATGTCTGCAACCTCAGTGATCAATGAAGGGTTCAGAACCGCAGCTGTATTAATCGCTACTTTGTCAGCTCCTGAGCACATCAGCTCTCTTACATCTGCTAGACATCGGACACCGCCGCCTATCGTGAAGGGTATGTCCAGCACACGCGCTGCCTCCCTAACCATATTGAGCCGTAGGTTTCTCTTTTCGACTGAGGCCATTATGTCGAGGAAGACAAGTTCGTCAGCTCCTTGATCACGGTAAAGCGATGCTAGCTCAGCCGGATCGCCTGCATGTCTGAGATTGACAAAATGCGTTCCCTTCACAACTTTTCCATCTTTGACATCGAGACAGGGGATGATCCTTTTTGCAAGAGGCAAATGACTACTCACCTGCTGCCTTGATTGCTTCGGAAACGCCAAATGCGCCTTCCAGAAGTGCTTTTCCTATTACGACGGCATAGGCACCTGTATCTCTCAAAGCCCTAACATCTTCTACTGATCTCACACCACCGCTTGCAAAGATCCTTGCTTTCTCATATTGTTTACAGACGGATCGAATCGTTTCAACATCTGGACCATTGAGAGTGCCGTCTCTATCGGCGCAAGTTAGGAGGAATTCATGAATGCCTTGCTCCATGAGATGAGGCAATGCGTCTTGAATTCTAACATCAGAAAGTTGATTCCAACCCTTGACTAGCACACGGTTGCCACTATAGTCAAGTGCTACAACGATTCTCGACAAGCCCGTGATCTGCAGGATTCGACCAAATGTAGTCTTGTCTGATATAGCGACGGTTCCAACTACGAGTGCATGAACACCAGCCTGGATAAGTTCATGTGCGACTGCTTCTGTTCTGATTCCACCCCCGACTTGGACAGGAATATTCACCGACCTTACGATGCTTCGAATAGTCTCCAAGTTGTTTCCCCGATCTAGAGTGCCGTCCAGATCTACAACATGAATACCATTTGCCCCCTCTCCTGACCAGAATTGGGCAATACTAACTGGATCCCTCGGATAGACCCTGACTTCGTTGACTCTACCTTTTCGAAGTCTGACCGTATTTCCACCGAGTATGTCAATCGCAGGATAGACCTTCATGGTCAAGCTACCTCCTCATCATTTTGACAAAGTTGCGTAACAACACTCTTCCGGTTTCACCGGATTTTTCTGGGTGGAATTGTGTTCCAATTAGAGTGCCTGACTCGACAACTGATGAGAATGCTATCCCATATTCTGTTTGGGCAGAAATCACTGATTCATCTGCGTGGCAATAGTAGGAGTGCATAAAGTAACACCATGAGTCTTCCTTGATTCCTTGGAGAATTCCATGTGATTTCTTGATGTCTAGTCGATTCCATCCCATGTGAGGTATCCTAACTGAATCAGGAAGTCGCACAACTCCACCCTTAACCAGTCCCAAGCCCTCCCCTAGCCCTTCTTCGCTTGACTCGAAAAAGAGTTGCATTCCGAGACATATTCCAAATACGAATCCTGTCTTGGCAAAGTCAACGATCCAGTTACGATATCGCTCAACAAGCTTCATAGCTTGGGAGAAATTGCCAACTCCGGGAAGAATCAGCCCGTCGAACCTTTGGCTTGGCTTAATATCATTGACTATCGCGACATCGAGTCCTTCGCGTTCAAGTGCCAAGGTTATGTTGAAGAGATTTCCGCTGCCGTAATCGAGGACTCCAATTTTCAACTACATGGCTCCTTTTGAAGTGGGCAAACCGTTTCGTCGTATGTCAATCGCACATGCCTGTCTCAACGACAAAGCAAGCGCCTTGAATGCTGCCTCGACTCTATGATGATCATTCTCGCCGTACTGAACTTTGACGTGTATACATGCTTGTACCGAGGTGGCAAATGACTGAAGAAAATGTGTAAGATCCTCGCTTGCAAGGTTCTCAATAGACGGCTTTGAAATATTGAGCTCGACAGATGAATGTGGACGGCGCACAAGATCTACGGACGCCAGAGCTAGTGCTTCATCCATCGGCACAAATGCCCAGCCAAAACGTGCAATATTAGCCCTACTGTCCAGCGCTTTTGAAATGGTTTCACCGAGGGTGATCGCTACATCTTCCACTATGTGATGCGTGAGGTCACCGGATGCCTTGACCTGAATATCCATCAGGCTATGGGTTGTCAGTGTCTTAATGAGATGGTCCAGGAATGGAATGTTGGTCTTGACGCTTGATTTGCCAGTGCCATCGATCTTCACGTCAACGGATATGTTTGTCTCCTCGGTGGCTCGCCTGATGTTTCCGATTCTAGTCAAGATCATCACCGAATACTAGAGAACAGACTGCTGAGAACGTTCTTTCTCGTTGTTCTCTTCTCTCCCAATGTCTTCGAGTGGCAAAATCTGTCGAGGTTCATGCACCACTAGACCTTGAGCTAGTCTCCGGAGTGTTGGTAGCAGTCTGAAGAACTCTGACTTTTGGACTACGGTGTTGATTGAGAACCAGCCCGGATTCGACAGTGGACTCACGGTCGGACTTCTTAGCGCAGGAAGATGTGATAGAAGCTCATTTAGATTCTGTTTCTTAACGTTCAAGAATATGTGCAGTTTTGCATCGGCTTCCACAACACCCTTCACCAAGGTCAGAATGTCAAAAATCTTCTCTCGCTTATCCGCATTTGTGAGCGACTGTCTGTTTGCAATGAATACTGCTGAAGAATCTAATATCGTGTCAAGGACTCTTAGCTTGTTTGCCTGTAAAGTGGTTCCCGTTTCTACAAGGTCTAGAACGGCGTCAGCTTCTTCAGGCGGCTTTGCCTCTGTCGCCCCAAATGATAGATAGACCCTAGCAAGTGGATTGCTGCCCCGCGTCCACCAAGGTGTTATTACCAAAGGTTCCTTTTCTCCGAATCGTCTACAATAACTCTTCAGACCTACAATGTACCTTGTCGCGAGGTTGAGATACTCAGTTGAAATGCGCACAGGTTTTCCAGACATCCACAGATCTTCAAAGTACTGGCTAACCGATCTTGCTTCAACAGATTCAGGAACCGCGACTACTAGTTTCACCGCGCCGTATTTCAGATCGAACAGTAGATCAACGTCCGCAGAGGTCTCCTTGATCCAGTCCTGCCCTGTGATTCCAATATCAAACGAACCCTCACCTACCGCGATTGGTATCTCTTGAGGCCGGAGAAACTTCATTTCAATCTCTTTGTCAGATGCCAAAGGCCTATAGTTCCGATCTTCACCGTAGATTCTGTAGTACGCCTTCTCTAGGAGTCTAAAAGTTTCTTTTTGAAGCGAACCCTTTGGAACCGCAAACCTAACTCTAGCGACCAAAACAATCCTTCCTTCGAGATAATGAGATATCAGAAAGAGAGAACACTACTGCAAGCGCTGAATGAGAAAATGTCGCGTCTGGACATGGTGAGCTAACTAGACAGAGTCGTCTACGAGTGAACGCAATCGCCAGTTATGAACTAGATCCCTCACTCAAACCACGACCAACACACGCACTCATATGATTTCTTATTTAAACATTGTCACAAACTCTTTCGCGCCAAGAAGATTGTGTTGGGACCTACACACTATTGAACGATCTCTTTTGCATTGGGTATTTGGCAAAGTGGAGCCTGTAAGAGGTCATGAAGTCGAGGCAGAGTGAAAATTGAAAGCTATCACCGGCTCCAAATTTACTACATAGAAGAGTCTTAAGATTCATAGGTTTGAACCATAAAGGTTTGGTGAATGATTTGACACTGCCAGTCTTCTACGTAGACGGTAGATTCGTGCCGGAGAGTCGAGCCTTCGTGGGTGTGTCAGATCTTGGACTGCTGCGGGCGTACGGCGTGTTCGACTACACGAGAACGTACAATCGCGAACCTTTCAGACTCAACGACCATTTAGAGAGGTTGCAGAATTCTGCGAAGTTGATTGAGCTTCCCCTTCCATGGAGCAGGGATCAACTGGCAAAATTTGTTCGCAGGACTCTAGATAGAAACCCTACCGGAGAAAAGAGCGTGAGGATTGTTGTTACTGGAGGCGAGAGTCCAGATTCTTATACACCGGTAGGCAGACCAAAACTCATCATCATGGTCAAACCGATCCATATCTATCCGAAGGTCGTGTATACGCAAGGTGTAAAGGTCATTACCTTTCCCGGAAGAAGAGAGATTCCTGAAGCAAAGACTCTGAATTATTCGCAAGCTATTCGAGCTTTGAGGCGTGCGAGACAGGAAGGTGCTGAAGAAGCGTTATACGTGTATGACGGTATGGTGTCTGAGTGTATGGTATGTAGCTTCTTCGGAGTCAGGGACGATACAATCATTACTGCTGGAACTGGCGTTTTGAACGGGATAACTCGGAAAACGGTCTTGGAACTCACTAATGGACGTATGCCAGTTGATTATAGAAATGTAGCCATGTCGGAGATTCCATCTCTAGATGAAGCGTTTCTAACTTCATCAGGTCATGAAGTTGTCCCCATCGTCAAGATCGACCAGACAACAATAGGTGAGGGAAAGCCTGGACCGTTGACTAAAGAGATTATCAGATTATTTAGTGAATACGCTCGAAAAAAGAAATAATGAGTGTGGCACGAGTTTGGACAGACCGATCAGAGTGGCATTCTACGGCGTCGGCGCCATATCAGGTTTCATAACAAGGGCTCTACTTCAGAAGAAAGGTGTGGAAATCGTTGCGGCGGTAGACATAGCCGAAGACAAAGTGGGAAGAGATCTAGGAGAGGTACTTGGTCTACCCGCCAAACTTGATTTGATTGTTGCTAGGAATGTTAAGGAGGCTTTCTCCGAAGTCAAGCCAGACATAGTAATCCATGCAACATCATCAAGTCTTAAACAGGTTCATTCACAATTATGTGAATGCATCAAGGAAGGTGTCAGCGTAGTCTCGACATGTGAAGAGCTTTCCTATCCATACTGGAAGAATAGAGTCATGGCCGAAGATTTAGATAGGCTCGCGAAAGATCATGGGGTATCGGTCTTGGGTACAGGGATAAACCCAGGGTTCTTGATGGACACTCTACCAATTACGGCCACAGGACCATGTCTGAATGTTAGGCGAATTAGGGTTACTCGAATGATGAACTCTGGAAAGAGAAGAATACCTTACCAGAAGAAAGTGGGAACAGGCCTAACGAAGGAGGCTTTCAGAGATAAGATTGAGAAGAAGGAGATCACAGGGCACGTAGGCTTGGACTCCTCGATCGCCATGATATCGGATTCGCTGAAATGGAAACTTGAGAAAATAGTTGAAATGCCTCCAGAACCTGTTTTGGCAAAAAGAAATTTGAAGACAAGTTACACAACTATTCCGAAAGGACACGTAGCCGGGTTAAGAAGCATAGCATATGGTATTGTTGGTGGCGAAAAGAAGATAGAACTTGAATTCGTATCGCACGCACAAGTTGAAGAAGAGTATGATTCCGTAGAGATTGACGGTGAACCCAACGTAAGATTGAGAATTGAGGGTGGGATTCACGGCGACGTTGGAACAACTGCCATGATCATAAACGCCATCCCCAGAGTTATCAATGCCTCACCCGGCCTACACACGATGAATACACTACCCATACCCTCATCCACACCTGTTGAACTGAACAAGTATGTTCAACGCTAGCTCAGTGAGAAAGGAGAAGATTGGCCTAGTACCGCAATCACCAGCCCGGACAGACATGTCCTGCTTCGATCAGCCTTCATTCCAGCAAAATGGGATTTGTTCAGACAATCAACTTTCATTAGTGTGCAGTACTGAAACAGTAGCATTGTGAGGAGAAATCTTGGATGAGCGAGCGATTGATCGAACGAGCGCTTGTCAGCGTGTTCGACAAGAAGAACCTAGTCGAGTTCGCTAGAGGACTAACAGATCTTGGGGTTGAACTACTCTCAACTGGAGGGACCGCGAAGACGCTTTCGGACAACGATATCAAGGTTAAGGAAATTTCAAGCTATACCGGCTTTCCAGAACTGCTTGACGGTCGTGTCAAATCCCTTCATCCAAAAGTCCATGCCGGCGTGCTCTTCCGCAGGGGAAACGTCGACGATGAACGATC
The DNA here is from genome assembly GCA_964549295.1 of uncultured Candidatus Bathyarchaeia archaeon. Classification (GTDB taxonomy): domain Archaea; phylum Thermoproteota; class Bathyarchaeia; order 40CM-2-53-6; family CAVXDP01; genus CAVXDP01. The sequence goes on along the minus strand of CAZJUU010000007.1, from coordinate 2,339 downwards.
GATCAAAGCACAAGGAATCCTTCCAATCGATCTGGTAGCTGTCAACCTGTACCCATTTGAAAAGACCGCAAGCGAGACTCCAAGTGATCATGCTAGGATAATGGAGAACATTGACATCGGCGGACCAACCCTGATTCGGGCTGCGGCAAAGAACCATGTCAACGTAGTGGTTCTGGTTGACCCAGAAGACTACAGGCCGATTCTAGATGAATTGAAAACCCGGGGAGGCAGGGTCTCCTCTGAGACGAGACTTCGATTGGCTGAAAAGGCTTTTCGAAGAACCGCAGAATACGATGCTGCCATAAGAAACTACTTTGAGACTCTTCTCGAAAAGAAGGACATTGCAGACGTCTTTCCCATCAAGGTGCTGCTAGAATTCGAAAAGATACGCGATTTGCGATACGGTGAAAATCCGCATCAGAGGGGAGCTGTCTACAGGGAAATTGGTGCCAAAGCATGCATAGCCGAGGCAAACATTCTGAGTGGAAAGAAGGAGTTGAGCTACACAAATATCTTGGATGCGGACTTCGCGTTTAACTTGCTAAGAGAGTTCGAGGACCAGCCAACAACTGTCATAGTGAAGCATGCGAATCCTTGCGGCGGAGCGGTTGGTGAAACACTTCTAGAATCGTGCAAGAAAGCTTTGCAGACCGACCCAGTTTCAGCTTTTGGTGGAATATACGCATTCAATAGAGAAGTTGATTCAGAAACAGCTAATTTTCTATTCGGCCAATTCATAGAAGTTATAATTGCACCTGGATACGCGTCAGAGGCTTTGAAGATCCTTTCGAAGAAAGAAAATCGCAGAATCCTTGACAGCAGAGAACTTGTGAAGGCAATTCATTTTAGAGGATTTACCGCAAAAAGCTACAGAAGCGTGCTTGGCGGAATGTTGTTTCAGGAAACTGATGATATTTTGATTGATGAAAGGCGACTGTCAATTCCCACGAAGAGAAAGCCGACGGACATGGAAATGAAAGCGTTGATGTTCGGTTGGAAGTTTGTGAAGCATGTCAGATCTAATGCAATCGTTCTCGCCTCGCCTACCCAACTGATCGGTGTGGGGACTGGACAGATGAGCCGAGTCGACTCATGCAAGTTGGCGATTTCGAAGGCCCAAGAAGCGGGACTAAGTGCGTCAGGCACAGCACTGGCATCTGATGCCTTCATACCGTTCAGGGACACTGTCGATTTAGCAGCGAAGGCAGGAGTTAGGGCTCTGATCGAACCTGGTGGATCGATGAGAGATAAGGAAGTGATCGAGGCCGCGGACCATTACGATATGGCAATGGTATTCACCGGCATCCGACATTTCAGACACTAGATGACTGCAACTCTGAAATTCACATAAGGTTGAAACAAGCGTAGATGGCTAGGATCCAGTCACGACTCGCAGTCACGTCATGTAGAAGGGGGATTTCGCGCCCGCATCAACGCGAAATAATGGCGCCCTTCGCCAGAAACGTGATCTTACACGTTTCTTTGGGCGGGATTTGAACCCGCGTCGTGCGGGCGACAGCCGCGCATACTACTCCGGCGCAGAAAACGACGTGACCGGGCTATACTACCATTGCACATCAACGCAAGTTGATTGGGCGCGGTTTATGACCCGTTTCTCTGCGCAGCAATACTGTTCCAAAGATTACTCCATTTAAGGATTATGTGATGACTATTCACAAATCCTGCAGATTGAGAAAATCTTTACTCATGTACATCGATCCATTCATTGTCGTAAGTCTCACTACATTCGTTGATTGAGATTCGAATGCTTTTAAGCCCAAAATGTTCATCAAAAAGACCAGCGAGGAGTGTGAAGCGTTTGGAACCATTGTCACTTCCCGACAATTTCGCTTTAGCAACTGACCTGTACGAGCTTACAATGGCTGCCGCGTATTATGACAACAAAGACACAAGTGAAGCTACGTTCGAACTCTTCGTAAGAAGCTATCCAAAGAATCGCTCTTATCTTGTTGCCGCAGGATTGCAGCAAGCTGTTGAGTATCTTCTCAAGTTGCGGTTCAAGGGGGAACATATCAACTATCTGAAGAGGCATCCAAGTTTCGAGAATGTGAGCAGTGACTTTTTTGAATACTTGAAGAATTTCAAGTTCACCGGAGATGTGTGGGCCATTCCAGAGGGCACCGTGTTTTTCACCAATGAACCTGTCGTTCGAGTTACAGCTCCAATCATAGAGTCTCAGATTGTGGAGACATACCTCTTGTCTACAATCAATTTCGAGACGCTGATAGCAACCAAGGCCGCGAGGGTTGTGCAGAGTGCGAGAGGAAGAGGAATAGTTGAGTTTGGAGGTCGACGCGCGCATGGCCCCGAAGCAGCTG
>CAZJUU010000006.1:18867-24986 GCA_964549295.1 uncultured Candidatus Bathyarchaeia archaeon | reverse complement strand
GGACACCCTTCTTGTCCACAGAAATATTGCCGGGAGCTTCCTACCTCAAATGGCTCAGAAATACAGGGAGGCTCACGTGGAACTAAGAGGAGACGAGAAGAGTAGAAACATTGTTCCCGGATTGACGGAAGCCACGGAGGAAGACTGGGGAAAAGAGTATCTAGACCTCATTCTCTCGATAAAGATCGTCAATTCAGTGGAAGAAGCAATAGGCCACGTAAATCGATTCGGGTCGCATCACACAGACGGCATAATAACACGAAATGAGGAGAATGCTCGTAGGTTTCTTAGAGAAGTTGACTCGGCGGTTGTTCTTCACAACGCCTCCACAAGGTTCAGTGACGGCTACAGATTTGGTATGGGTGCAGAGGTAGGAATAAGCACTCAGAAGACTCATGCTAGAGGACCTGTAGGACTCGAGGGTCTGGTAACATACAAGTATCTTGTATTGGGAAGCGGCCAAGTAGTATCTTCATATATGGGAGAAGAAGCAAAGCCTTTCACTCACAGAAGACTAGAGAAAACTCTCGACATGCAATAAGCAATGAGAATGACTGAACCATGCGAGATTTCTGCGGTGTCAAGCGAGTTGTCGTAAAAATTGGCACATCCGTTCTGACAACGCGAGACGGTTCACTGAACACGAGGTACATGCACCGAGTAGCGCAACAGATCCACGATCTTATACAGCGCGGACTTGAAGTGATCATTGTGAGCTCCGGCGCGGTAGGTTCAGGCGTAAAGGAGTTGGGCCTGAAGACCAGGCCTAGAGACGTACCCACAAGACAGGGCGCGGCGGCTGTTGGCCAAAGCATTCTAATTGAGACGTGGCGTGAAGTCCTCAAGAAGCATGGGCTGAAAGTCGCGCAGATACTGTTGACCTACGAGAACTTCTCAAACAGGAGAACGTATCTCAACCTGAGAAACTCAATGGAGATACTGACAAAGCAGGGAGTTATCCCGATAATCAACGAGAACGATCCGATCTCAGTTCATGAGATCGAGGAGACCTTTGGAGACAATGATAAACTGTCGGCATTGGTCGCTTCAAAAGCCGACGCTGAACTACTTATCCTCCTTACGGACGTTAGCGGGCTGTACGACAGGAACCCACGACATAAAGACGCTCGACTGATAACTGAAGTAGAAAAGATAACGTCCCTAATCGAAAGGCTTGGCGGAGATCCCGGCTCTTGGAGAAGCAAAGGAGGCATGAAGACAAAGATCGAAGCAGCTAGGATAGCGATGAAGTCCGGATGCAACATGATAATTGCCAACGCTGTTGAAAGAGACGTCCTTCCAAGAATTATCCAAGGCGAACGAGTTGGAACACTGTTTAAAGCCTCCAAATCTCGCTTCAGCAACAAAGAGAGGTGGATCAGGTTCTCAAGAAGTCATGGAATCGTCAACGTTGACAAAGGTGCGAATGACGCACTGCACAGCTGTGGAAGCCTACTGCCCTCAGGAATCGTAGGAGTAGATGGAGAATTCGATTCAGGTGTCATAGTTTCCGTAAGGTACAACAAGAAAGAGATAGCCAAGGGCATCGTTGAATACTCCTCCGAGGAATTGGAAAAGATAAAGGGCAAGCACACAGATCAGATCGAAGGTGTTCTAGGATACAAGAATCACGAGAGTGTCATCCTAAGAGAGAACATGGTTCTGACCTGAAGTATCTACGCAACAGGATCCTCTTGTTCTTCATCAATTAGCGACTGGCAAAAGGGAAGCGAGATCACGTTATGATTCCGCTGCGAGATGAGAATCCAAATCACATCATGCCAATCATTAATTGGGCCATTATTGTCGTTTGTGTCTCAGTCTTCATTTGGCAAGTACTGGGTGGCTCCGAACGCTATGAGAGCATCATAGAAACCTACGGATTCGTTCCAGCTCTGGTTCGGAACAACAGCGACCACTACTACATGTTCATCACATCAATGTTCTTGCATGGAGGTCTAATCCATCTCGGAGGCAACATGCTCTACCTCTACATCTTCGGCGATAACCTTGAAGACATGTGTGGACACCTAAGCTACCTAATCTTCTATCTAGTATGCGGAATCTCTGCATCACTTCTTTTCATGGCATCAGCTTGGAACTCAACGATGCCTGCCATAGGCGCATCAGGCGCCATCTCAGGCGTTCTAGCCGGATACGTAATACTATTCCCAAAAGTTAGAGTAATGACAGCGATTCCGATCGGCTTCTTCATTCGTGTGGTGCACGTTCCAGCATTTGTCATGATCGGCTTGTGGTTCGTCTACCAGTTCCTTCTCGCCATAATAGGCGCTGAGACGGGTGTTGCCTATTGGGCGCATATAGGAGGCTTTCTAGCCGGTCTAGTCTTCGTAAAAATGTTTGCCAGAAGGAAGCACTATCATCCGCTCTACTACAGGGCAGCATTTCCCGAGTTTGGACGTTAGAATTGCCTCAACTCTACCGCAAAAGGTTCTTGCGAGTTACGTTCTCTTTCTTATTTCTGATGGAAAGTCTTCGAGGAACCTCTGCATCTTTCGATGCCATTCATTAAGTATTCCAACCATCTGTTGCTTCACTCTTTCAGGCGGAACCACCTCGTACTGATAGATGTACCCGCCTCTCCCAATGAGATCCTCGGTTCTAGTCGCAAGCCCCTTGCTGACGAGATCCTGAAGGAGTCTCTGAGCCGTAGGTCTGCTCTTCCCAAGTCTCTCAGCAACATCAGCTACACAGGATTTGCCCATTCCCAACAGTGTTCTGTACGCTTCTATCTCAACCCCTCTTAGAGCCAAAGCACATTTCATCAGCTCATCAGCCCTGATCTTGGGCGACGACATATATGATCGAAGGTTTCTCAAACTCAAGCAAGATCACGGTTGATTAAGTGTGTTGAACATCTTTAATAAGCTTTATTAGGTCTGGGAACCTCACATTGCCGCGTTCAGTCTGATTGAAGTCACGAAGGTTTGAGTTTATGAGTTGCCCTCTCTGCAAACCAAGGAGCGCGATGATCTTCATCGCTGGTCTCGCCTTGTTGCTGCTAGGTAGTTTTAGTCAGTTGTTCACTTGGATTGGCATAGGGCTGGTAGCAGCGGCTTACTTGCTTCCCTATGCGTCGCAAATTCAGAATTGGTTTTCGCGTTCGAGCTTAGTTGAGAAAAGGCGAGATTTGAAATAGTTACTGCGAAGGATAGAAGATTGGACGAACTTGAACAGATACGATTGAGAAAGATGCGTGATCTAATGGCTAAGAATGATACATCTGGAAATGAGTTGGACTCACCTAAAACGCTCACCGACGCTACGTTCGATGATTTTGTTCACAAGAACCCTGTGGCGGTTATAGATTGCTGGGCAGAATGGTGCGGTCCATGTCGAATGATTGGACCGGTCATTGAACAAGTTGCCAAGGAATTTTCGGGAAAGGTATCTTTTGCAAAGCTTAATGTCGACCAGAACCCCGCCACTGCGGCGCGATTCAGAATAATGAGCATCCCAACGCTTCTCATCATGAAAGATGGAGTCTTAGTCGATACAATAACCGGCGCAGTTCCAAGAGATTATATCGTATCGAGACTGAAACCATATCTCTGACTTGGCTCAACGCAAGTCCAGACGAGTCGTTCGCCCTAGTCCCACTGATCAGAAAGTTGGAGGCGAGCTAGTGCAACGTGAAAAAGTGACCGTAGCTCTCTCGACCGAAGCGATCAAGCTTGTTCGAGAGAAACGGTTGAACAAACCGTGCATCAAGATAGATCTCAACTACAAAGCGCCTGTATGCACGTCTTCGTTCTGTAAGAAACGTCCCTACATATCGATTGGGGTCGTTGATGAGGACTCTGTTGATAGAGACTATTTGAGAGTTGTTTCCAATTCAGGGATAGCTGCACGCATCGCACCTCCCTTGCTCGAGTTGGCAGATCGCGATAGTATTGGGCTGAGGATTGAGACAAAAGGAATCTGGAAGTTACGAAGACTCGTCGTAGAAGGCTTTGATATGTATGAGATCTAGAAGTCTTTGGCGCACTGGCGAATCGAGACAAGTTCACGATGTTAGTTTCGTTTTCTTGTCTTTTTTCTTCAAAAGAAGAAATCCGACGACCAGAAGAATGCTCAAAGTAAAAGCCAAGGCTCGATTTTCAAACTCTGGAACCGCAGCGCTACCCGGAAGAACTGCTCTAGAATCTCTGTCAGGGCTATCGAAGTAGACGTTTGCCATCCATCCCTGGATCGTTGACCCAACCAGTACTTGAAACGCAAGTTCATGGCCTTTTGGAAAGAGATGGTTCATGTTCAGGCTTAAGCTGTAAACCGTCGGTTCAGTTGACAGTATCTTGCCATCAACGTATTTGTAGTTGTAGTAGATATCTCCCACCACGTTTCCGTTCTCATCCAAATCGACAACCGCTATGCCATATCCCGAGATTTCGGGGTTGACGTCACTGCTACTTAGCCAGACATGCATTGTAGTGGAACCGGCTGCAAGGTAGTCTTCCGATAACGGCGGAGAGATCCATTGCACCATTCCAACGTATGCGGTTACGGTTGTGAACATGTATTGGATCTGACGCATGATCGAACATTTGAGAACTGTCACAGTTGCTTCAGCAGCCAACGGAAGTTCCAGGTCAGCATTGTCGTAAATGAATACGGATTCATTCTCATTCCGATAGATTTCCAAACGGTTGTGGTAGAAGAATATCGAAGATTCGCTCTGAGCAAGAACGGATCCCTCTATTTGGAAAAAGCCTTCAGAATATGCTAGTACTAGCAGTAGTACAAGGCCAACTGCGAATGATCTCACGATGAATTTGGCCAAGGTATGCCTCCCGAAGGCGAGACGACAAATCAACTGGCGAGACCGTTATAAGGATTCATCACGTGACACGTAGTATTGGATAGAAACCGCGGAGCACAAAGATGAGACCGAGGCTACTCTCTCTCAACCTCGATTGTGCATTTTGTTAGTAGAGCTCCTATAACTCCGATCGCAGCGAGTTGCGGCGCCAACAATGCTCCAACAATTCCAACTGTCAATGGAAACTCAGCCAATGTCTTACCCTCGTGCTTAACAATGATTCTTCTGATGTTTCCTTCATGGACAAGCTCCTTCATTTTGTTCAGAAGTTGATCTCCAGAAATGCTAAATTCTTCCTTCTTCTTTTCGTACAAGCTTTATCCCTAAATAACTGCATGTCACTTCAAGATATAGTCGATGTTTCGTCGTCAAGACAGAAATGATTTCACTGATCGGAGTCCCGAAACTCATTGAACATGAATACTGAGAAGGTCAAAGGTTCAATCGTCTATCGCTACGACCCGAGTCCAGGTGTTGTATACTTAAATCCTACCAACTGTTGCACAAATCGTTGCACATTTTGCGTAAAGCAGTTCACGTCTGGGCTGTCTGGCTACGTACTCCATCTTGAAAGGGAACCAACAGGTGATGAGATCTGGAACGAGTTTCAGAGAGAGATCTGTCAGACGGACAAACAAGTTGTATGGTGCGGGTTTGGAGAACCAACGACCAAGCTTGACTTAGTCTTGGACCTGACCAAGAAGATTAAGGATAGATATCGCCACCTCAGAATCAGATTAGACACTGACGGCCAGGCCCAGCTTCGATATAAATCACGAAATGTGGCGAAGGAACTCAAAGATGCAGGATTCGACATAGCCTCAATAAGCCTGAACGCTGAAAGTTCAGCAAAGTACGATCAACTATGTAACCCCGCCTATCCTAATGCATACGATGGGGTCCTCGAATTCGCTAGGGAATGCAAGAAGTATCTTCTCACCGTTAGATTGTCCGTCGTGGAAGGCACGGGCGTAGATGTTCAACAATGCAGAAAGATCGCGGAAGAAATAGAATGTGAATTCGTCCTTAGATAGTACTTTCATTTGATTCTCAATACTCGTCAAAAATGTGGAATCACTGAAGCATCAGTATCTCTGCTGTCTCGTAAGTTTCCGTCTCAGTTTCTCTATCATATCATCCGTCATCCTAGAAAGATCGTATACGGGGTTCCAGTTCCACTCATTTCTTGCAACGGAATCATCCAGCGACGCAGGCCAAGAATCGGCTATCGCTTGTCTATAGTCAGGTTTGTATTCGCATGTGAAACTTGGGACAAATT
>CAZJUU010000006.1:0-18857 GCA_964549295.1 uncultured Candidatus Bathyarchaeia archaeon | reverse complement strand
CCAATTTTCTTATGGATTCGGCGAGTTCACTGGCACTGAAGCTCATTGAGTTTACGTTAAAGACCCTATGTTTCAACCTAGAGTTATCTGCCTCAGCAAGATCGATAAGGGCCTTGATGGCATCAGGCATGTACATCATTGGAAGCACTGTATTCTCTCTAACGAAGCAAGTGTATGGCCTGCCCTTAACAGCCGCGTAGTACATTTCAACGGAGTAATCCGTTGTGCCTCCGCCAGGTTTGGTCTCACTGCTGATGATTCCGGGAAGGCGAATTGAACGTGTGTCGACTCCGTACTTCTGGAAATAGTATATACACAGCAATTCACCGCACACTTTGGTGACGCCGTACATAGTCTTCGGTTGCAGTATAGTATCATTAGGTGTGCCAATTCGAGGAGCACCATCACCGAATACTGCGATTGAACTTGGCCAAACAACACGCTCCAGCCTATGTTTACGGGCAACTTCTAACACGTTATACAAGGCAATGTTGTTGACCTCATAGCAAAGCTGCGGGTTGAGTTCACCAATCGCTGAAAGAACTGAAGCCAAGTGATACACTGTGTCAATATTTTCCTTGACCACCAGCTTCGCCAACTGCTCCCTATCAGTCACATTGAGATAAACAAACGGTCCCGACTTCAGAAAATCTTTCGTTGGCTTGGTGACATGCCCGGCTGCTAACACAGAATCACGTCCGTACCTCAGTCGAAGTGTCTGAACTAGTTCGGTTCCGATTTGCCCCACTGCACCAATCACAAGTATCTCTCTCAAGTGAACCCCACCGACCATGAACTTAATTTCCTATACGAACGCTCACATGCTAGTCTTAATGTTATCGACATTTTTGCACACTGCTCTATAGAAAATTCACCTATTCGAGACTCAGGCCAAAAGTCAAGGTCTCAATAGTAAACTGAGTTTGCAGCGTCATTCTAAATGCAGGACAGTAGGATTGCTGATTGGTTCAGTAGCTTAGTCGGCGATACAAGTTTTATAACGTCTCGATGAGATGAACAAATTGGTAGATTCAATGAGAAGCAAACTTATCGTGGCTTTGGCCCAAGTTGCCTCGAAAATGGGCGACATTGAAGGTAACTTATCCAGTGTATTTGAGTATGTTGAGAAGGCCAAGGCGGCTAAAGCAGATGTCGTCGTATTTCCAGAATTGGCAACTTCAGGATATCTTTCACAGGGAATCTTTCTGGAGACTGCCGAGCGAGAGGCGACTCACCTAGGCAGACTGATGAAAGCTAGTAGGGAGATTTGTGTTGTGCTTGGCATTGTCGAAGAAACTGATTATGGAATGTTGTACAATTCTGCCATGGTGCTTGGGCATGGAAATGTTGTGGTCGGTGAAACTACCGGTTTGAAGCAGAGATGCTACAGAAAATGTTACTTACCGACCTATGGCATGTTCGAGGAGCATAAATGGTTTGCTTCAGGGGAGAGGATACCGATCTTTGTTCTAGACGTACCGGACATTGGGCGTGTCAAGTGTGGAGTTGTAATCTGTGAGGATTTTTGGCATCCGCTGCCCGTGGCCTCAGCCTGCATGAGAGGAGCTCAGTTTGTATGCGCCATTTCATCGTCTCCGAAGACTCTGCGAAAACCGAGAATGGTTGATTCATTAATCATGACAAGGGCGATCGAGAATTGCGTCTACGTGGTGTTCGTCAATTCTGCCGGAAGCGAAGACATGGTAAACTTTTGGGGTGGAAGTAAGATAGTTTCTGCTGAGGGAGAAGTGGTTGTGGCGGCGAAGGAAATGGAAGAAGACTTTGTAGTCGGGGAGATAGATCTCTACAAATTGAAAAAGCTTAGGCAGATTAACCCTATGCTCCGAGATGAACGAAGAGAGGTCATAGAAGACTATCTTTCCGCATATGAGGAGATGAGAAGAGTTTGAGCATGGGTCTCCCGAGGGAACTTGAGTTCGATTGGGAAAGTGCATGTCAAGACATTGTGAATGCAATCAGGTGGCACTTGAAGAACACCAATGCGAACAAGGGAGTAGTCGGGCTATCAGGTGGATTAGATAGCTCCGTCACTCTTGCGCTTGCAGTTAGGGCTCTAGGAAAGGAAAACGTGTTCGGTCTGGTTCTGCCTGAAGAAGGTGTCACGCCCGAGGAAGATGTCGAAGACGCGTTGAAACTCGCGAAAGCTCTCGGTATCAATTACAAATTGGTAGAGATCAGCCCGATAGTTGATGCAGTTGCGAGACAGGTGCCTGAACTGGTGGAGAAGGACACAGCTGGGAGATTGAGGAAACCCATAGCCTATGGCAACATAAAGGCCAGGGTGAGAATGATAGTACTTTATGCAAACGCCAATCTTCTTGGAAATGCGCAAGTCCTTGGAACAAGCAACAAATCTGAACTTTTGCTTGGATACTCCACAAAATACGGCGACCACGGAGTGGATCTTCTTCCCATGGGTGACCTATACAAGTCTCAGGTACGCCACTTGGCGGAGAAACTTGGATTATTTGATAGGATATGGACGAAAGCGCCTGCACCAAGACTACTGAGGAATCAAACCGCCGAAAGCGAGATCGGAGTAGGTTACGACGTTATCGATCGAGTCCTCTACTACAGGGTTGAGGAACGATATGATGAAGGCAAGATTGCTGAGGAGCTTAAGATCCCCATAGAGATCGTTAACAAGCTTTGCAGCATGATTGTTCAATCTCACCATAAAAGAAAACCCCCGCCCATATGCAAGATTGGTTCGGCGACAATAAACTGGGACTGGAGAATGCCAGTGGAATAGAGCTTTCATTCAACAACCATGCAATAGATTAAGTAGTGCCCAGATTCAATTTCTCGTTTGCTGATCACATAATTCTGAAGGGATATTGGATGAGACAGATTGATCAAATCGCATCAGACGTCTTCTCTGTTGCCGTCAAACACTGGAACAGAAGAATCTTCGACAACATTTTCAGTCTACCATACGGCACCTCATATAACTCCTATCTTGTCAAGGGCAAGGAGAAAACGGCTCTAGTCGACACAAGTCAACCTGGTTTTGAGAATGAACTTCTTGAAAACATTCGACAGGTGACACAGCCTGAGAAGATAGACTTTGTGATAATGAATCATGCGGAAGCTGACCATGCTGGAGGCATCCCTAGACTTCTCGAGGCAGCGCCTAGTTCTACTCTGATCACATCAGTGAAAGGCAAGGAGCTTGCTGAAGCCTACTACGAGGTCAACCCGAATCGGATACGGACAGTCAAGGAAGGGGATTCAATAGATCTCTCAGGAAAGGTTCTGAAGTTCATAGATGCACCTTGGCTTCACTGGCCTGAAACCATGTTCACTTATCTTGAACCGGACAAGATTCTTTTCCCATGCGACTTTTTCGGCGCCCACTTTGCAAGCTCCAGGCTCTACGCAGATGAAGTCTCAGCACTTCCGATCGAGGCCAAACGGTACTACACCATAATTATGGCACCTTACGGCCAAGCATCCGCGGCAAAGAACGCTGTAGAGAAAGTAAAGAACCTCAACGTGAGAATGATCGCCCCCAGCCATGGACCAATTCACCGCTACTCAGATCAAATAATCGAGCCCTACCGTAGATGGGCAAACAGACAGGTGCTTCCGAGAGTTGTGGCCGCTTATGGAACAATGTACGGAAATACTGAGGCGCTTACGAAGGAGATGGTGAAGGGAATCGTTTCTGGGGGAGTTGAAACTTCGGTCTACGATCTTTCAGTCTCGGATTCAAGTTACGTGGTTAGTGACGCTTTGGATGCTGCTGGAATTGTAATAGGAACCCCGACCATGGATGGTATTCCTTTTCCACCCGTACTCATGTTTGTTGAACTTCTCAAATTGACCAGAATGAGAAATAGAGTCTCTGGAATAGTCGGGGACTTTGGATGGAGCGGCGGAGCAGTTACGCAGGTGAAGAAACAACTGGAGACAATCGGCTTTCAGATCATGGGAACGGTTGAAACTCGCGGAAAACCGAGAAGCGAAGATCTTCAAAAGGCAAGAGAACTTGGAAAAACGATAGCCGAGAAAATCCTACAAACTGCGTAATAGTGCAGTCGAGAAAAGTCAAACCATCGTTTTCGTACTCGACAGGATCGTGGTCGATAAAAACTAGAATAGTGGAGTGAACAGCCTGAAGGCTAATCCTCCGACAAATATTGCAAAAAATATTTCTGACAAAGTTATTGCGCTTGCAGCTTTCCAGCTGAACTCCTTGGCCAGCACTGTGACGGTCGCCACACAAGGGACGTACAATAGAGCTACGAGTGCAAGAACGACCATCTGAACTGGTGTTAGATAGAGTGCAAAATTCGTTGTACCGTATATTGCTGCCAGCATCAGGATCGTGAGTTCTTTTCTGACGACGCCGAATATCAGTAGTATGCTTACCACTGCAGGGAGGCCAAGCCACCAGACCGTGATGAGAGACATGGCATTGCTTAGAGGTTCAAGCAGACCGAATACGTAGAAGATCTGGACCAGAGCACTACCTATGACGTATATGGGAAGAACGACGTATATCAGCGATTTTGTTCGCGTCCATGTTTGTTTAGCGACAACTGATAAAGATGGAAACTTGAAGGAATGCATTTCCATTATCAACCCAGTCGATTTGCCTGGGGCTGCCTTGAAAGCTATTCTACCGAGTACGGACATTATTAGGATGTCAATTATGTACAGTGCCAACGCCCACGGAATTCCAACAAAAGAAGCGACCAGGGCAAGGATCACAACGGCTCTTGCTGAACATGGTGCAAGGGTAACGACAAAAGCCGCCAGCAATCGCTCTCGTCTTGTCTCCATAATCCTGCATGAATAGATGGCTGGAACGTTGCAGCCATAGCCCAAAATCAGTGGAATGATTGCTTTTCCATGTAGTCCTATTCTATGCATTGCACCATCCATCATAAACGCAATTCTTGTAAGGAATCCTGAATCCTCCACAATGGATAACATGAAGTAAAACGGGAGAACAAAAGGTATTACTAGCGTAACACCGGCCACGAGGCCTCCAAATGCACCGTTCCAAAGAATGCTTGCGATCTGTCCGGTCAGTTTGGGCGCCGCAGGTTCAATGAGGCTTAGAGCGTTTGAAAGTAACCCTGAAAGAAAATTCCCTACCATAAATGTCCAGAGCATCAGCCCAGTTATCACACCGGCGGAAATCACATAACCGAAGACTTTTTGGGTAGTTATCCAGTCCAGCCTATCTGAAAACGAAATCCCTACTATTGTATGCCTCTGGACCCCGCTGGCTACTCTGGCCGCGAGAGAATATCGCTCTGAAGACAAGACTGCGAAAAATGGTTCTTTGTAGATCTGTTCCACCTCATCCTTGAAGATTTCTGCTGTATCAACTACACTTCTGGAACTTGATCCAACCACATCTTTGGTCTCTGGATTGTTTTCGAGGAGTTTAATGGCGGTCCATCTAGGTGAATATTCAGAACTTGGCTGTTCAGATTCAATCAATCCGGCAAGTTTGTCTATCCTTTTCTCCATTTCCTCGCCATATTTGATGGGGGTCTTTCCGGCTTCATGACTACGTTGGGCGGTTTCAATAGCTGTCTTAACTAGTTCACGAATACCCTTTCCTCTTGTCGCTATCGTTGACATTACCGGTACGCCTAAGGTTGACTCAAGTCTTTCGACGTCAATGATTATGCCCTTCTTCTCGGCGACATCCACTTGGTTCAGGCAAATAACAAGTGGAATATTCATTTCCATTAACTGAATAGTGAAGAATAAGTTTCGTTCAAGAAGGGAGGCGTCAATCACGTTGATGACGACATCGGGCTTTTCGTTGGCTATGTATTCTTTCGAGACCAGTTCTTCAAGAGAGAAGGTGGAGAAGGAGTAGATTCCAGGAAGATCGATTATTGTTATGTCATAGCCTTCGAAGTGCAGTGTGCCCTCTGCTCTTTCCACAGTTTTGCCTGGCCAGTTACCTACAATCTGATTTGAACCGGTTAGCTGATTAAATATGACACTCTTCCCGACGTTCGCGTTACCCGCTAGGGCTATGGTCAGATGCTTGCTGTTTTTCCTAGGTCTCTTATTATTTGAAGATGACGTAGAATGGCACGATGTGAATCTAGCCAAGTTGTTCGCATCTCAAGTCGGTTCTGGAAACTTCAAGAAAAACGTTGGATGCTATGTCCTGTCCTAGTGCAAGTTTCGAACCTCTAACTGTTACTTCCACCGGACCGTTGAGAGGAGCGACTCTGATTACACTCAGATTGGTTCCTGGTGTCAGGCCCATGTCTAGAAGTCTTTGGAGTACCTTATGATCTCCCCTTATGAGAGCAACTTTGCCTACGTCATGCTCCTTAAGCTCACTTATCGAGATCAAGTTCGCACTGCGCCTTCCAACACTCTCCACTCCGTCTCTGTATCTTTCTAGGCACTCTTGACAACTGGAAAAGGGTAAGTCACAAGGTGGAATGATCTTGCTGTCATCGGGACACCTGTCAGGATGCTTCAGGAATCGACAAAGAGACGCTTCAGCCTGATCGGATAAAGAGTGCTCCATTTCGCACGCTTGCTTGTGGACAGCCTTTTTTCCAATTCTTAGGATATCATGTAGAAATCGCTCAAGCAACCTATGCTTTCGAGTTATCTTCCGCGCAATCCTAAGGCCTTTGTCAGTAAGTACGGTTCCTCGATATGGCGAGTACTTGACGTAGCCCTTATCGGCCAGCTTCTTGAGCATTTCAGTTACGCTTGCAGGAGCAATCTTCATCCGTTCAGAGATTTCTGTTGTACTGGCCATTTCCTCATTCTGCGTGAGAGTGTATAACGCCTCCAAGTACTCTTCGATGTTCTTACTGGTCACCGTCGCACCTTTAGGCAAGCCTAAATATACTGTGAAAGTTGCTTTATTTAAATTTTAGGCGTGCCTAAATTAGCCCCTCACGGTAATGCGACCAAAAATATTGGGTCTAGATGAACTAACAGCCAATCTGGATCCAGAGAGTCGATCTGACTTGTTGAAAATCCTCTCGGGTTCGAACAGCGACAACATAACTCTGAGGACTGCAACACACGACGTGAACTTCCTCTCGCAGCTTGCAGATCGAGCATACGTATTGAGCAAAAGTCAAATCATAGCCAACGGATCGTTGAGAGAAATCTTTTCCAAAAGAACTAGTAGAAGAAGGAAACTTAGAACTCCCCCTAGTAGCTCAGCTTTTCCAAGTCCTGGTTCAAAAAAGGATCATATCGACTAAATCTATTCCATTCACAGTAGACGACGTTATTGAACTAGTGCAAAAACAATAATATCGCGTATTCACAAGACGTACTGAGCGAATCTGCAAGATACTAGAATGCCAGCAACTGTTCTGGCGACTCGAATTCTGAGGTGAACTCACAAGCTTATTTCAGGAGAAATAACTGATGGTCTACATAGATGATGCGAAGTTCGCGGCGAATCTGGTCTGGGATGGAGAAACTGGGGCAAAGATCCGTGCTGGAAAGTTTGAAGGCCTCAGACTTGACATGCCAACGAGACATGGAGGAAAGGGCAGATATCCTTGCCCAGATGAACTCTTCCTCTCAGGTGTGGCTGGATGCCTACTTACAACGTTTCTCTATTTCCGAAAGAAATTACGGATCAAGATCAAGAGACTGAATATTTCTATCAGCGGGACGCTTCGTCGCAAAGTGGAAGGCTACAGAATGTCAGGCATCAGTGCCATGATCTCTGTCGAGACGGGAAAAGACAATGAGGTGGATGTGAAAAGATGTATCAACCTTACGAAAGAATATTGCCACATAACAAGGTCTCTGGAGAAAGCGCTGCCAGTGGAGATCGTAGACAAGATAGAGGTACTGACCTCTTCCAAGAAGAAATAATCTCAGAGCCGCAGACTCTTCTCAATTCAATGTCGTCAATTTGAGGGATCGGTCGCATACGATGAAAAGGCGGCTAGCAAGAGCTCTTCGTAGATTTGGTATCTTTCGTTCAGAATCCAAACGTCATATGGAATTCTATGTCACGAATTGGGTCGTTGAACGGAATCCAGCTTTGCGGAGCAGCGTGGATTCTGTGCAAGGAGAGCATTCAATGTTCAAGGATGTGATGGTTCTTACGGAAACCAAGGAATTTATTCGAGTTGTCATCAAAGGACAAGAATTCTGGTTGCCAAAATCTCAGATCAGAACAACGGACGAAGGAACCTCTAAACCGCGCCGAGTTAAGAACAAGACGGAGTTCGCTTGAGAGATTTCTCTACCGACCTAACCAATCCGAAGGCTCCTGTAATCATGACATCCCCAGTTGGAGCCGCAACATGAATCCTTAATCCTGACTTTTGCGCCATCATTCGCTGAGGCCCCGTGATCAAAACGGCGTCTTCTTCACTCACTTGAGGCTTTGTCAGATAGAACGCACCGTGTCCTTCGTCTTGGAATACCTCATCGTCTGTGAGATTTCCTGATCGTAGTTTTCTAAGAAAGCAATTGAGTTTGTCAGGGTTCAAAGCGCCAGTGTGATGTTCCATTAACGCTACCATCTTATCCTCAGCGATGATTGCAGCTGTTACGTGCGAGTTGCCGACATTAAGGGCTGTGACTGCATTCCCTTCGTTGGACTCTGGGCAATCGTACATGCAACCTAGTATCGCAGCAATTGTACTGTCCATGACGAAAACCCTTGTGGTCGGCAGTATCCTCTTAATGGACTCAACAGTTGACTTCATTCGAGCATAGTGCTCAGGAACCGCTGTATCGGGAAACACTGCGTCATGCAGATGTGGCTTCGATTCGAAATGCTCTTTGAACTTCAGCAGTCTGAATTTGTTCTGGCTTATGCCCTCTTGAGGAACGCCATGGTCTTGAATAGCGACAGCTACTGCGTCTAGATCTTCCAAGGTTTCGTCGAACTGTGTTAGAAAACCTTTCAACTGTTCAATGTTGACTTCGTCGAGAGTGATGCGTTCCCCTCCGAATTCTCTTGGAGGTCTATCTACAACTTGGACTCCTAGTGCTCTCACTCGATCTAGACGATTGTAGAGGGTGAAGGCCGCCTTTTCAGTGATGAATACCGCATGTCCATTTGCTACATGTTCCCGCAAATATCCTGTAATCAATCCGCCTCCGATTGCATACCCGTCTATGCTCAGATCACCCTTGACATGTCTGATCCGGCTAGCATATTGCAGAGTAGGACTAGGAAGCACCATTTTGACACAGTTCTCCACGTCCTTCTCAGAGTCATAGAGTAAGACATCCTTCGTCCCTGCACCAATGTCAATTCCAAGAATCTTCAGTCTCTACAGTCTCCTCAGGCGCCGGTCAGTTTCTCTTGTTTTGAACAGCCGATGAAATCAGCTAGTATTTTGGCAGCTCTTCTATGATCTGTCTGGCGGATGAGAATATGATCTCTAGAATATGTTGATATAGGGAAAATACTGACTCCCGCCTCTGCCATTAGCCTAGAAATGGCTGCGAAATATCCACAGACATCAAGGTCAATAGCGATGTCAAATGTAATCAATCTATAAGGCCCTGCAACTTTTGTTCCCTTTTGATAAGAAGCGTAGCGTTTCCACAATTTTTCCTCAAGTACTATCGAAACCTCATTCTCGTCAACCGTAACTGATGAAAAAGGTGTCAGTCTAGGGAAGATGTCTTTGAGCATCGATTTCTTCTCAAGGGTCGCTATAACATATCTTTTTCTAGAGAAGCGCAGTTTGGTTTTCGCGAATAGTTCTGCCAGAGATGATTGCATTCAATTCACCGGACGACAGCTGTAATGATGATATCGTTTAGGTTGGTTCCTGTCGGTCCCGTCATGATTGTGTCATGTAACTTGGTGAAGAATCTGTATGAATCGTTGTTGTGAAGGAGTTGCGAAGGTTTCAGGTTGATGTTCTCAGCTCGACTTAACGTGGAACTGTCGATGATTGCTCCGGCAGCCGTAGTGTTTCCATCAAGACCGTCTGTGCCGATTGATGCAATTGAGATACCGTCACAGTTCTTAAGCTTCAACGATGCGCTGAGCACCATCTCTTGATTTCGCCCTCCGCGCCCATTTCCCGTGACTGTTACTGTGGTCTCTCCGCCCATCACCATGACCATATTGTTTCTCAGGCCACCTCTATTCATTCGAAGCTCTCTTGCGATCGCTGAAACGATAGTTCCCACATCTTTTGCTTCACCTTCCAACTGGGATGTTAAGATGATGCTGCTCACGCCGATCTTCCTCGCATATTCCTGAGCGCCCCTGCATGCGGTCCGATTATTTGCAATAATGACGTTTGACACGTTACGAAAGACCTCGTCTCCCTCTTTGGGCGTTTCAACTATCTTTCCCGCTACTCCTTCTCTGAGAACTTCTCTAACGCTTCTCGGAACTTTTCTCCAAACCTTCCTATCCTTTAGGACTGAAATGGCTGAGGTGAATGTGGTTGGGTCTGGAGAGGTGGGACCAGAGGCTATCATATCCAATGGATCTCCTACGACATCTGATAATATGAGAGTCAAGACTCTTGCCGGAAACGCTGCTCTGGCAAGTCCTCCTCCTTTTGCAAGAGAAAGGTGCTTTCTCACACAGTTCAATTCGTTGATAGTCGAGCCGCTCCGTAGCATGATCTGGGTTGTGAGTTGCTTGTCTCTCAGGCTCACTTGGTGGATAGGATAAGGCATCAGTGCTGAAGCTCCACCTGACAGAAGGCAGATGACAAGGTCTTCATCTGTAACGCCTTGAAGCATCTTGAGCATCCTACCGACGCCTCTGCGACCGGGCTCGTCAGGGATTGGATGCGACGCTTCATTCAGTTTGATCCTTTCCGTCGCATATCTTGTTCTGGTTCCTCTTAGAACGTTTACGTAGCCATCTGTTATTCTCTTGCCGAGAAGGTGCTCTAGAAATACTGCCATGGATCCTGTGGCTTTTCCTCCACCCAAAACGAAGATTCTACGATATCCAGAGAGATCATAGAATCTCTCCTTCACCTGCAACCTCGAATTCTTCATTTTCAAAACGGACTTCATGATCTTTCTTGGGTCGGCTGCCTGTAACGCTGCTTCCAAGCACATCAACGCTAGCTTTCTGGCTGCACGGTCTTTCCGCGACCTAGCATTGGCCACCAACGTATTGAAGTTCTTGATCATAATAGGCATCTCGCAGATGTCCCCCTTGTTTTCACTTCGGTGTTTGTTCTTGCAGTTATATAGAGAATGAGGAATCTTCTAGGTATACAAGTCAGAGGTGATTCAGGTTTGAGACCTCGTGTCTATGTCACTAGGAAGCTGCCGTCGCCTGGGGTCGAATTATTGGAGAGGCTTTGTGATGTTGAAGTCAATCCTGAGGACGCACCTCCAAAAAGGGAAATTCTGGTCGGAAAGACAAGAGAAGTAGATGGTATTCTTTGTTTGCTCACCGATAGAATTGACGCTGATCTGTTGGCGTCAGCATCGAATCTGAAGGTTGTAAGCTCGATGAGCGTTGGATATGACCATATCGATGTTGAAGCTGCAACGAGGAGAGGCATCTATTTAACGTATACACCGGGAGTCTTGACTGATGCAACGGCTGATTTTGCATGGACGCTTTTGATGGCCGTAGCGAGAAGAGTTGTTGAGGCTGACAACTACTTGCGTGCTGGAGAATGGAAGATCCAATGGAGTCCTACTCAATTCTTGGGGTCCGGGCTGTCTGGAAAGACGCTTGGCATAGTTGGATTTGGAAGAATTGGACAGGCTGTTGCTCAGCGAGCAAAGGGGTTCAATATGAGAATATTGTACTTTAACAGAACCCGCGCCGATCCAAGAAAAGAGAAAGAGCTGAACGTGGAATTTGTTTCGTTTCAGAATCTGCTTGAGGAATCTGATTTCGTAACGATCCATGTTCCTCTGAGCAGGGAGACTAGTCATTTGATTGCAGAGAATCAATTGAAGCAGATGAAACGATCCGCCTACTTGATAAACACTTCAAGAGGTTCTGTCGTAGATCAACTTGCGCTTGCAAGAGCTCTTCGTGAAGGGTGGATCGCTGGCGCCGGACTGGATGTTTTTGAGAAGGAGCCCATAGACACCAATGATCCTTTGATCAATTTGACCAACGTCGTTTTGGCACCTCATATTGCAAGTGCAACCGTTGAGGCTCGGTCGAAAATGGCTGAAGTAGCTTCAAAAAATCTTCTCTCCGTTCTTCGAGGTGAAGCCCCTGAATTTCTCGTAGATCAGGAGGTCCTGAAGTTGCGACCTCTATCTGCGGTCAGAATGATTACGTGAATCATGTCAATTTTGAAATTTTGCTTAGGATTGTCATGATTATGTATGCATTAGGCCCAGTTTTGACATCTTCAAGTTAGCAGGGTAGATATGCGCTGTAAACACAGTGCGGAACTGAGGTGAACAGTCTATGATAGATATGTACTGCCTCAAATGTAGAAAGAAAGTTGCGATTGAAGATACAAACGTCCAACGTGGCACAACAACCAAGGGCAGACCATTGCTGAAATCGGCTTGTCCTGCGTGCGGCACGAAAGTCATGAAATTCACCAAGTAGCATCGAAATATCTGACTACGGTCGAAACAGAATTCGGGTTCCTGTTCACAATGTGCCAATGAGTTGCGAATCCTCGATTTTTCCCAATGATCTATCGTCCTGTACAAACGTGTCTAGATCAGTCAAAGAACCTCAGGTGAAGTGGACGAAACAGGACCCGCTTCCATTTCATTAAAATAATTCTTATGGGCTATTTCGTTCTTCAAGGTTCGTGATCTTCGATATGGATTGGTGGAAAGTAGTTTCCAAAAGCGTTGGATCAGCGATTTGCCTGACACTGGTATTTCCAATAGTTCAGATTGCTCTTGGATACTTAGGGGTAGAGTGGCTTGCTCCACTGCCACCGGCCCTTGTGGGAAAAACATACTGGGGCGTACCCTGGGGTTTCGTCAGCAGAGTTGTATACCCAGATGCACCTTACACGATAGAGTGGAACTATCTAATCTACGACTTGATCTTCTGGTTTGTCATCGGCTTCATATACTACTCAATAAGATTCCGGAAAAGAACGTAGTTCAAGCATTGTTGTTTGTGAGACATTGAGCAGTCTAGACGGCACTATAAGAGACGTTCTCCAGTTGCATGCGCTCTAGTTGTGTTGCAGCGTATCTAGTCATGTGTTTGGTGTTATTCTACTCTTGAATTAGCCAGAACTCGTTTCCATCAGGATCAGCGAGCATCGCGTAGGTTCCCCAGTGTTCTTTGGTTGGTTTCTGGGTGAAGTTGACTCCTTTCTTGGTCAATTCATCGTAGGTTTTCTGAACGTCATCGCAGACAAATGCTATTCCAGTGTTCCCCTTCTCCAACGGTTCGGTCTGGCAAAGGTGTAGCCGATGTTCAGAACCCTTCATGCCCACCGTTACCCAGTGCATCTTGGGGTCGCCCTGAACATCAAGTCCCAGTTTGTCACGATACCACTCAGAGGATTTGGCTGCATCCGAGACAACCACTGCAGTCGTTCCAATTGATTTGATCATAGCACTTGGTCAGATGTTGAACTGATATAAGCCTGTCGAGGGAACGTTATCCCCAACACTTAGATACTGCCGGAATCACGAATGAAGGCTCACATCAATTACCATTGATGTCTGGAAGTCGATTTGTTGCTGACCGGCTCCTAGGCGATTGACATTGGATGATTCAGTCGTCATACATGTCGAGAATCTGACAAAGGTGTTTGAGGATTCGTTCAAAGCGGTTGATAATGTCAGCTTTGACATCCGACGGAATGAGATGTTTGGTCTTCTTGGTCCAAACGGTGCAGGTAAGACAACAACGATCAAGATGCTCTCCACACTGTTGAAACCCACTTCAGGAAAAGCGGTCGTCGACGGCCATGAGACGATGAAGGATCCAGATGGGGTTAGGAAGAGCATAGGTATCGTTTTTCAAGATCCAGCGTTGGACGACGAACTGACAGCGTATGAGAATCTTGATTTTCACGCCAGAATGTATAATATGAAAGGCACGCATAGACGGGAGAGAATCTCAGAAGTTTTGAAGCTTGTCGACCTTCAAGATCGGGCCGACGTAGTAGTGAAGAAGTATTCCAGTGGGATGAAACGTAGACTCGAGATTGCCAGAGGATTGATGCATTACCCGAAAGTCTTGTTCCTAGATGAGCCGACTCTTGGGTTGGACGCTCAGACTAGAAGAAGCATATGGGACTACGTAGCCCGAATAAACAAAGAGCAGGACGTCACAGTGCTTCTGACGACTCACTACATGGATGAGGCTGACTTTCTATGCGATCGTATTGCAATTATGGATCGTGGAAGACTTGTGATTGTCGACAGCCCGGAAAATCTGAAAAGTTCGATTGGTAGCGACGTCATCACAGTGCAGTGCTCAGATCCGGCGGAGTTCTCTGATCGTTTGAAAAAAGAGGATTGGGTGGAAAATGTGAAGTTTCACGAGAGTATGCTGATCGTTGGGACCAAACATAGCGCAGAGAGAATTCCTGAGGTTGTCAACATTGCGCGTGACATTGGTGTCAGAGTGGATTCGATCGAAACTCGTAAACCTACTCTCGAAGATGTCTTCCTCCACTACACTGGAACCAGAATGCGTGACACTGAACCAAACACTGCTGAGAGAATGAAGAACATGCACAGACAACTCACTCGAAGATTCAGATAGGAGATTCAACATGACCCTAATTGATCGTCAAGCGATCTACGTAATATGGCTACGTGATGTCAAAAGGTTTGTTAGAGCTCGGAGCAGACTTTTGGGAAACATAGTACAACCCTTCTTCTTCCTCTCCATACTTGGATTCGGACTAGGCTCAGCCATCTTCCCTGGGATACCTTCTGGGTACAGATTCATAGATTTCCTCACGCCTGGAATTGTCGCTATGGCTGTCTTGTTTTCCTCAATTTTTTCAGGTGTATCAGTCCTCTGGGACAAACAATTTGGATTTCTGCAAGAAGTACTCGTCGCACCAGTTAGTAGACTGTCCATAGTTATTGGCAGGATACTCGGTGGAGCAACAACAGCACTCGTACAGGGGTTCGTAATCCTGGCGATCGCATTAGTTCTCGGCGTGAAGATTTCTCTGATCGGGTTCACAGCTGGTGTTTTGTTCATGCTGCTACTTGCATTCTCAGCCGTGGGCTTCGGTCTAATCGTGGCCAGTCAAATGGAAGATTTCCATGGGTTCCAACTCATAATGAACCTGATAATATTTCCACTGTTCTTTCTCTCATCAGCCGTCTTCCCATTGGAAGGTCTACCATACTGGTTGAAGATCGTTGCATATCTCAATCCTTTGACCTATGGTGTTGATGGGCTGAGATCCAGCCTCGTGGGATTCTCTTCAATTCCAGTTTGGATGGATCTAAGTGTGCTGCTTGCCTTCTGTCTAATCATGGTCTCGGTAGGAAGCTACTTGTTTGGAATAAGTGAAGTCTGAAAGCTTCGAAGACTATTTCAATCCCATTTTTCGCCCGTACCTGGCGATGAAGAAAACCACGACTGCAACTATTACGAAGTCTATTACCACTCCAACAAAATCGCCAATTGCGAAGTTCATTCCATACCCTATTGGTATATTCAAAACAGCTTTTCTCCACTCGCCACCCGGTATAAAGGCTCCAGCAATCGGCATGATTATGTCCGCAACAAGCGCTGACACTACTTTACCTATGTAAAGGCCCATTATGAATCCAATAGCTAATCCAAGGACTCCAGTCTTACCAATGAATTCTAAGAACTCCGCCCAGAGTCCTTTTGGTGGTGGAGCTGACGGTGGCTCAGGCTTAGGAGTAACAGCTTCTCGAATCTTCTTCAGTTCATCCAACATTTCCTGATCCAGAATCATGATGAATCATCCACTACATAGCGCAACTTGATATAAGAAGATGGATGCCAGAATTGGACAAGCAGACGCGTTTCTATTTCTTGATGGTCAGCAAAATGACCCTCTCAAATGTTAGATCTATATTTCCTTGATCAATCTTCTCCAGCAATACTGCAAATGCTCCCTTTGTGTTTTGTATTCTCGCTGATTTGTGTTGGTACTGCGTCCCCAAGATAGACAGTCCTCTGATAGATGTGTCTCGAGTCGATATGTGGAAGTTGTTTAGCGTTGAAGATGATATGGGACTTCAATGATGACTCGTTGAAATCCCAAATGTCTTCGATGACATAGAAGCGCATTTCTAATCAATCGAGCTGTCTGACTATGAAGCTTCGTGGAACAACATCGGGGATCGGAAGAAGCTTCTCCATTCCTACCCATCCGACAGTGGATAGCGTCCATACCTCCTTCCAGTCGCCACCATCGTGAGATAGTTCTCGAGTCTTACTCCGCTGTGTAGCGAGTTGCTTGAACATAGGATATGCCCGCCGCCGTACGAAGCTTGTTGAATTGTTCGATGCGTCTCGTCAACCACTCTTGGCAGACTGTGGAAACATAATGTTTGAGAACAGTCAACGTTTCCAAGCAGACAAAGTCTTTTGCCATAGCTCTTTTTTACAAAACCTATGTCCATGTTCGCGAGGGGTTCTATTGAATGTAGTCCATCAAATCCCATGCCAGCGATGTCATCTAGGATCAAGTTGATGTTTCCGTCAGAATGGAAGAATATCAAACCCCCTCTGTTCTTCACTTCATGTACCATTTGTGCGAGCCCAGGTTTCACAAACTTTCTCCATTCATCGAGACCAATGAAAGGACCGTGTTTATCCGCCAGATCATCTCCAACTCCAATGACTTGAACCCCGACATCGACCAACTGTTTCGCCAGTTCAGTCCAGAAACGAGTAAATCTGGTGATCAAAGCCGCTATGTGAACAGGATTTCGGAAAATAGCCATCAAGAACTTTACGATTCCACAACTGAGATACCCTGATGAGAACCCCCCATGCACGTTGGCCACGACAGCCATGCCTCTACTTTGCGCTTCTTTCACCACCTCCTTCGCAAAGGAGGTTCTTCCCTCGTTGTAGGGATCCAACTCAAGTGATTCTACCTCGTCAGAGATCTCTATTTCGCCGCCAAAGTACAATTCCATATTTCTTGTTTCATCAATCTTCCATATTTGTTTGAATTCGTTCACAAATGTACGATCGTCCTTCCAGACTGGTGTTACATTGCGGGAGAAGAATGAATCATCTGGGATTGTGACCATGTCGAGGCCGAGTGTGTCATAGGCCTGCACCAAGTCTCCAGCAGAGACGCGAGGCTTTCCAACACTCGACTCTTTGAAACGTGGGAGAGCCCTACCCAATATCTTCTCAAGCATAGGGACCTCGATGCCAAACTCGAATATGGGAACCATATCCGGTTCCTCACGTTTCAATGCCAATATGCAACGCTCAGCTGAATCCAAGGCGAACCACCCTTCGTATCAGGTAGGCAATGCACAGTCTTGATATTTCAGTCTGGCTAGCAACCCTTATGATAGAGAACTCCAGAGGAGAATTCAAAATATCTGCTGAACGGTGAAGACCAATGGTTAGGCGAGGATTGTTTGGGGATAAGTTTCAGCTTGCCACGAGCGATGATGCCAGAAGGATTCATGGTGCAACTCTCGAAGTTCTTGAATCAACGGGAATGCATTGCCCATCAGAGAAGATAATGAAGGTATTCAAGGAGGGAGGTGCAGATGTTGATGAAGAGAACAAACGTATCAAAATTCCTCAACATCTTGTTACTGAAGCGTTGAAGAAGGCTCCTCGTCAAGTAGTCTTCTGTGGAAGAGATCCTTTGAATGACATTCTTCTTGAAGCTCGACGGGTATACTATGGAATGGGAGGAACACCAGTTCCATTCATCAGAGATCTGAGCTCCAGTGAGATCAGAAGACCGACAAAGAAGGATATGGAAGAATCCACTGTTTTGGGTGACGCTCTTCCCAACATGAAGTTTCTCATGAGTATTGCAGGGGCATTTGACGTTCCTTATCAGGCAGAATACCTCCACGAGTTCGAGGTCTTATTCAACAATACGACGAAGCCGATACTCTACTCTGCCCCGGGGGAATATGCTTCTAGGAAAGTCTTGGAAATGGCTGCAACTATTGTGGGAGCTGAGGGGGAATTGGCGAAGAGGCCTATTCTGATTCTCTATGCAGAAACTAGTTCGCCGCTGGCATTTAGCGCTGTTAACGAGAACATCATTGAATTTACAAGACAGGGAGTACCTTTTGTCAACGGTGCAACTCCAATGTGTGGTGGATCAGCTCCTATGAGCCTTGCTGGTGCAATTGTAGTTGGAAATGCTGAGAATTTGGCAACTCTCACATTAGCTCAACTTGTGCGCCCTCATTCACCTGTGGTCTACTCGGGTTGGGCATGTGTCATGGATCCTGTGACAAGCAGATTCTCCTACGGAGCACCTGAATTCGCTATGGGCGCCAACTGCCTGAACGCGGCGATGGCAAGCTACTATGACCTGCCATGCTACGGTTTCGGGGGGTGCACTGATGCCAAGACCCCTGATGCACAAGCTGGAGCGGAGGTTATGATGAATTGCCTGGTAGCAGGGCTGAGTGGTGTTAGTTTGATTCATGATTGCGGCTATCTTGCTGGTGGAAGTGTGGGAAGCATGGAGATGGCTGTAATCGATAACGAGATAATAGGATATGTTGAGAGAATCCTACGCGGCGTAAGAGTGGATGATGAGACATTGGCCGTAGACATAATTGAGGCCGTGGGACCGCAGGGGCACTTCATGTCCAACAAACATACGCTTGACAATATCAGGAAAGAGCTTTATGTCCCCAAGCTATTCGACCGAACTTCGGAAGCAACATGGATGAAGAAAGGAAAGAAAGAGGTTCATGATGCAGCCAGAGATCAAGCGAAGAGGATACTGAAAGAACATAGA
>CAZJUU010000005.1:13843-26886 GCA_964549295.1 uncultured Candidatus Bathyarchaeia archaeon | reverse complement strand
TCCTGAAGGATGTCTGAATGAGTTGCTACTGCTGATGCGCCTGCCTTCCTTGCCGGTACCTCAAACTGGAGTTCCCTATCATATGATGCCGCTCGAAGCCTTTCCAGCCACGTTCATATCTCTGCTAATCCATGCCTCTCCGACATTTCTCAAGCATTATCCATCTGAAATGGAAATGTGACGTATCGTCTAAGAGATTGGACAGATCAGAATGACATGTTTGCCGAGATAGAGACATGACTTTAACAGGAAGCTTATACACCAACTTTCCGCAGCCACATCTTCAAATCGATATCTGCAAATCGAGTGGTATCCTTTGCGAATAGCCCACAAGGACCTGAAACATGGGTCCATCAAAATCGTGACGAATTCTCTGGACGACCTCTGGGCATTGTACAACGTTGTGGAAAAAGGCGATCTTATTCACGCTCGAACAACTCGAGAAGTGAAGACTGAGGGAGTTGGTAGGCCTTCCAGCAAGAGACTGTCAGTTTCAATGTGGCTTTCTGTGGAGAAAGTTCAGTTCGACGGGGAAATGAGTCGTCTGAGAATTCATGGAAAGGTGAAAGAGGCACCTGAAGACCTGAACATTCAAGGCACATACCACACCATCAGCATTCGACCTGATGACCAGTTGACAGTGGCGAAGGAGCATTGGTACGACTATCAGCTCGAAAGACTTGAAAAGGCACAGGTTGAGGAAGAGCCCCTAATCGTTCTCGCCATCGACTCCGACGAGAGTTGCATAGCAGCTGTTCGGACTTATGGAGTGGATGTGAAGGTTGAAATCAGATCTAGACTTCCTGGAAAACGTGAATCCCAGAAGAGAGAGGAAGCTCTCAAGCAGTACTATTCAGAGGTTTCTAAGGCTCTTGAAAGAACCTTGGGGGGAACCATGGGCAAAGTGGCGATTGTTGGACCAGCCTTTGCCAAAGACCATCTCTGGAAGTATCTAAGGGAGAACTTTGCTGAAACTGCGAAACATGTGGTCTCTGTCAAGAGCGTAAGTGCTGGAGGACTCTCTGGCGTCTATGAAGCTGTTCGATGCGGCCTGGTTGGAAGTATCGCTAAGAATGCTAGGGTCGCGAGGGAGACTGCAATGGTGGAAGAAGTTCTTGCTAGGCTTGGTGCGTCGAGAGGCGACGTATCCTATGGTTTCTCAGAAGTCGAAAATGATGCAACATCAGGTGCAGTTGAGACTCTGATGATTTCAAATCAAGAACTGAAAGATGCCAGTGATGAGGAGAGAAGTAGAATCGAGAAGATCATGAGAATGGTTGAAAGTAGAAATGGCAAAGTCCACCTGATCAGCGCAGAACACGAGGGGGGAAAGAAACTGGCTTCAGTGGGCGGCATCGCAGCACTCTTACGATATTCCAAACATCAATCTCAATAGAAAAACAAGAATCTAGAGAGTCGGACCATTGCAGAAGCGGGGAGCTGAGAAACCTACAAGGACATTGGACCGAACCGAGAATGTGTACGATACCAGACATTGGGAGCTTCTAAAAGACCTGAGACAGAAGGCGCTGCATGTGATGCAAGTCCTTCAGGAAGCACAAATGCCATCAATAGTTCACGGCAGCGTTGCAAGAGGAGATGTGGACTCCTACAGTGACGTTGATATCGTGGTCCCCTACGTAGTTCCTTCTCATAGAGTCGAAGTCTCACTTAACATGAAAGGCTTTGACATATACTCAAGAAGGATAGCTCAGGCTACTCCCAGCCACGCTCCAAAAGGACATATCTACCTAGATCCGGATGAGAAGATGTCAGTCACGTTTCCGCTTCTGGATCTACGTTCACTTGAACTTGACTTCTTCAGGTTTGGCGGCGTCATAGATATCGAACAACTCAAGAAAAAGGCTAGAGTTGCGGGATGTACGAAGAAGTTGACTTTGATTGAGCCTACTCAACAAGGACATGTGGAGTCCCTGGTTATTGGACATGAAGCCGAGGTGGCTCGAAAGGTTGGTGTCACTGTCGACATCGTAAGAGAAAGGGTTAGAGTCCTAACTCGAAGAGATCGAATAGGCAGAACAGGAATTTTTGTCCTCGCAGAAGTTGGAAAGGACGAGACCTTCGAAAGCGTCATGAAAAGTCTAATCGACACCAATCCAGCCATTAGAAGAATTTACCTGTCAAGAACTAGATGACACGTTCCGCAAGAGTACTCTGAGGCGTCAACCTCTTATCCTCAAGGTGCTTGAGGATCTTGCTCACGCATACCTTGCGTATTCCTTCACATATCTTTTGAAAAGCCATTGCAAGAATATTGAATCTTGCCTTTTGATCTGCGACCTTTCCAAGGCGTTGTAGTAACTGCTCCTGTTCTGGTACGGGATGTTGAGCATGGGAAAACTTCGTCTACTGAGAATAGAATTCATGATGAGCCTGCTTATCCTTCCATTACCATCTGCAAAAGGATGTATCGTCACAAATTTGAGATGAGCCAATGCTGCTAGCTCCAGAGGATGAATCTCCTTCTTGTTCCGCTCATACCACCTAAAGAATTCTCGGAGCAACGGATACACCTCTACAGGAGAAGGAGGAATGAAATTGCTTCCTGAAATGGCAACTTGATGTTGCCTTATCTTTCCCGCGATGTCTCGTTTTGTGGACTCAAATAGCTTCTTATGCCAGTAAAGGACCATGGGAAGAGACAGGTCTTTGCCAGATCTCAGAATATCGTATAAAATTCTCTGGTGAGCCTCAGCTTCCTTTATGTCTTGAACCGATTTGCCATGGGGAGTTATACCCATCTCAAGAAGGTTTGCTGTCTCTCTCAGAGTCAGAGCAGATCCTTCTATCCTCTGAGTGTGGTATGTGAACCTTATGGAGAACTTCTTCAGTTCTTCTTCCAATGCAGACTTCGGCATCAACTTTCTTTCTTTGGCGAAATTTCTCTTTATGCTGTCGAATGTCTTGAACCACTTCTCCTTGTATATGCCGTACAAGAAATTTCTCTTGATCTCATCTATATTCTTGGGCACCGCTTTACCTAGGTAGATCTCCTTCTTCTCAACCTTCCCGTTCCTTCTCATACTGTGCTCAAGATAATAGTAGGTTCTGGCTCCAGTCACTCTCTTCTTAATGGTCACCACAGAAGTTTTTACCCCTACAAATTACGAAAAATGCATATTTCCTCTGAAACGTAGGGGTAAACCATATGCCCAGAACTCTTTTAACTTTTCTGCCAAAATCTATTTCAAAAGGACCCTTTCGGGCCTGTCCTTGCTACATATGATGCTCAGGCATCGAAGGATTCTTTCTCGTTCCAGATTCAAACTGAGTCCGGCAAACCGAATCTGACAGCGTTCGGAAACGTTTATGGCCGAGTCAACATTTGTCTCCGAGGGAATTCAATGGACACCATTACGACTCTTGCGCTCTTTGCAGCCATCTGGATCGGCATCTATCTGATTCTGAAGGGTTTGAGAACCGAGCGATGGGGACTCACTATCAAACCTTTCTACATGATCTACAAGACGACCGCACTAAACAGATTGATGGAGAGAGTCGCAAAGAAGAGGAGGTTCGCCTGGCTTGTTGCATGGAATATCGCCTCAGCCCTTGCAGTAGGCCAGATAATCTTCATCTTCTACAGCCTCGTCAAGAATGCGTATCTATTCTTCCAGAAGCCTGCAGAGGCATCGCAGGTAATGCTTCTTGTCCCCGGCTTGACGATCGGCCTGGAGAGTCTGCCCTACATTCTCATTTCACTGGTCGTTGTTGTGGTAACCCATGAGTTCGCGCATGGAATCGCTAGTCTTGTAGAGAAGATACCTCTGAAATCATCAGGAATCTTCTTGGCGCTGGTGCTTCCAGGAGGCTTCGTCGAGATTGATGAAGAGAAACTTGAGAAAGCAAGACCTTCATCAAAGCTGAGAATCTTCTCAGCTGGAGCATCAACCAACATAGCTGTAGGAATGCTCGTTCTCCTCTTGATGGCCAACTTCACATTAACCATTAGCCCACTCTACACTCCTCAACCCTCAGGAGTACTAATCACGGGACTTGTTGAAGGAGGAGCCGCCGAGAATGTTGGGATCAAGAAATGGGATACGATATTCAAATTGAATGGAACCGCCGTCATGAGTGTTGAAGAACTGAGAGCCTACATGAACGATGTTAAGCCTAACAGTACACTGACGGTTTCGACTGGACGTGGGGACTTTGCACTGAAAACTCAGGCCAGTCCACAGAATCCTCCGAGAGCGCTTATTGGCATTGTACCGTTCAACTACTATCCTCCCAGAACCGGCTCCTTGCCGGACCGTCTTCCCTACGAACTTTATCTTACAGAGAATTGGATGAACATGATTCTTGTAAGCGTCGCCCTGTTGAATATGCTTCCCATAGGACCGCTTGACGGCGGCAAGTTCACGGACACAATCCTGAAAATGTTGAAACTGAAGAGAGCAAAGGACGTTGGAAACCTAATCACCGCCGCATGCGTTGTCGTGTTGGGACTCAACATTGTACTCTCATTTCTAAGGTTCGGTTTCACCAGAATATAGAGGAACTCAGGATTGAGGTGCGGCGTCTGCAATTCAACAGAGGCCTTCTACATAAGAGAGTATGAAGGAGTTCCTTTCTGCCGCGATTGTTTCAAGGATAACTTCGAGAACAGGATTCGTAGAACGATATCACGGCATCAGATGCTCGGTGTGAATGATCATGTGGCACTAGCTGTTTCCGGTGGTAAAGACAGTCTCACACTTCTAAGAGTTCTCAGCAGGATTGAGAAGAGGTTTCCAGAGTCTAGAATTACGGCGGTGACGGTCGATGAGGGAATCGAGGGGTACCGGACTGAAGCCATTAATATCGCAAAAGAGCAATGTGCAAAGTTAGGCGTTGATCACAGAATCATTTCCTTCAAGGAACTCTACAGGTACACTCTCGACGAATTGGTTTCAGAGAGAAAACTGTCTTTTCCCTGTTCGTACTGTGGAGTACTAAGACGAAAAGCGATCAACTTGATTGCCCGCAAAGTAAAGGCCACCAAAATTGCAACGGCACATAACATGGATGACGAGGTCCAAACATACGTCTTGAACATGTTTCATGGAGACGTGCCGCGCATAGCCCGCTCCGACCCATCTCTTGAAGATCCCTCAGGAATGTTTCTGCCACGGGTAAAACCGCTTGCAGAGTCTCCTGAAAAGGAAATCGTCCTCTACGCACATATGACAGGAATCGATTTTCAAACGGTTCCCTGTCCCTACGCATCAACCGCTCTGAGAAATGACGTTAGAACGATGCTGAACCGCTTGGAAATGAAACATGTTGGAATGAAGTTCGCTATCTACAGGTCGGTTGAACGTCTGCGTGAACTCCTCAAGAACTCCAGGTCGGACTTCGTCCTAAATAGATGCGACTCTTGCGGTGAACCAACAGCCTCCAACATGTGCGAAGCCTGTAGATTGCTCAACGGTATTGACGTGAAGTAATTCGTCCATTCTCACATCGTGATTCCTTATTCCATTCTCTGCTAGGAAAGTATATATTGAAACCAACTCTCAGTCTGATCTGGCGGTGGCGAGGGGTTGGGGAGTTAGCCGTTCCCTTTGCCCGAAATCGGCTATACGCGGGGATCCGCTAACCTGGATGAGCGGCATTTCCGAACGGTTGAAGGCCCTGGCTGCCGACGATGAATTCCTGCCCTGCCGGGCCAGCGGAAGAAGGACTTTCTTCGAAGGAAGAAAGTTATTTCCTTGTCACTGAACCCGACGAGGCTCGGAAGAGAGCGGTCGTAAGGTGGACGCGTAGGCGCTGACGGGATCACAGGTATGAGAAAGCGGTCGGGACACCGCGATCGAGAGGAGTGTCAATCGTCTGGGGATGTCGCCACCGCTACGTCAGTGGCAACCCATCCAACGTTCTAAGCCTTCATATCGACCAATTCAAAATGTATTTAAAACCCGACCCCAACCTGTAGGTCCACACTTCGAGAAGAGGCAGAAGATCGATTGAGCAAAGAGTCCAAGAAGACTATTGATGTTAAGCTATTCGGAAAATGGCGAAGTGAAGGAATTACTGTTCAAGATGCTGGACTGAAGAGATACGTTTCACTGAGGCCTAATCTGATTCCTCATAGCGGAGGAAGACATGAGCATCAGAGATTTAGAAAGTCGACATTGAACATAGTGGAACGTTTAGCAAACAACATGATGCGGCATGGGAAGGTTGGAGGAAAGAAGGCCAGAGCAATTGGAATCGTCAGAAACGCTCTCGACATAATCAACCTAAAAACTGGAAAGAACCCTCTCGAAGTATTAGTAAAAGCCATAGAGAATTCAGCTCCATGCGAAGAGGTTACAAGGATAGCCTACGGTGGAGTTGTCTACCCAATATCAGTGGACATTTCACCTCAAAGAAGATTGGACCTGACATTGAGGTTCATTACTGATGGGGCAAGGCAGGCTTCTCTTGGCAACCCCAAGACAATAGATGAAGCTCTTGCGGACGAGATAGTATATTGTGCAAATAAAGACAGTAGAGGCTTTGCCGTAAGAAAGAGAGATGAAATGGAAAGGGTTGCGCTTTCTTCCCGCTAGAATCCTGTCTCTCTTCTGAAGACAGGTAGCGAACACTCAAGTTCTGGCCGAAACAAGAAACTGGTACGGCTATTCATCGTGGAGCTTAAATATTGGCTTGCCTTCTACAACTACAAACCATCAAATTAGGAATGAAAAACCTATGAGTTCACAGAAACCTCACCTCAACCTCATAGTGATCGGTCACGTTGACCATGGAAAGAGTACGATGACAGGCCACCTCATGTTCGACGCAGGCTTTGTGGATAAGAAGACGATTGACGACTATGCCAAAGAGTCTGAGAAGATCGGGGTTGGAGACACGTTCAAGTTCGCTTATGTTCTTGACAGTTTGAAAGAGGAAAGAGAAAGAGGCGTTACCATAGACTTATCCTTCCAGAAGTTTGAGACACCGAAAATATTCTACACCATAATCGACGCACCCGGCCACAGAGACTTCATCAAGAACATGATCACCGGAACAAGCCAAGCAGACTGCGCAATTCTAGTCGTATCAGCAAAGAAAGGAGAGTTCGAGGTAGCGATCGGACCAGGAGGACAAGCTAGGGAACATGCATACCTCGCTAGGACGCTTGGTGTGGCCCAGCTCATGGTAGCCATAACAAAAATGGATGACCCCACGGCAAACTTCAAGCAAGAACGCTTTGAAGAATGCAAGAAAGAACTGCAAGGACTGCTCAAGGTCGTAGGTTACGATCCTTCAAAAATCAATTTCATCCCAGTCTCAGGATGGACTGGCGATAACCTATTCAAACGCAGCGAAAAAATGACGTGGTACAAGGGACCTACAGTCTACGAGGCACTTGATACATTCACTCTACCACCAAAACCAACCGACAAACCTCTGCGACTTCCAGTCCAAGACGTGTACTCAATCACAGGCGTTGGAACTGTTCCTGTCGGAAGAGTTGAGACTGGAATCTTGAATGAAGGAGACAAAATAGTCTTCATGCCTTCAAAGACACAAGGAGAATGCAAGACAATCGAGACCCATCACGTCAGGATTCCAAAGGCGGAGCCTGGAGACAACGTTGGATTCAACGTCAGAGGCGTGAACAAGACAGATATCCATAGAGGCGATGTTGTCGGCCACGCAGATTCACCGCCAACGGTCGCGAAAGAGTTCACTGGACAGATAATTGTGATATTCCACCCGACAGCCATCGCTCAAGGCTACACTCCAGTCATGCACGCTCACACAGCCACAATCGCCGCTACAATGACAGAACTGATGCAAAAGATCGATGCTAGATCCGGCCAGGTCATAGAAGAGAAGCCTGCATTCCTCAAGACTGGAGACAGTGCCATAGTGAAGATTAGACCCGTACAACCAGTCGTCGTCGAAGCCTTCTCACAGATTCCACAACTTGGCAGATTCGCGATAAGAGACATGGGCATGACCGTAGCAGTCGGCGTTGTCAAGGAAGTGACGGAGAAAGCCTAACCCCTTTCTTCATCCCAAGATTTTTAAACCCGTTCTCTTTCTACTGCCTTCCTCGTCGCGTTAGACTGGAATGTGAATCTGATGGTTAGCAAAGCACGCATAAAACTCTCAAGCATAGATCCAAAAGACTTGAATTCCATTTGCGACGAGATTACGAAGATAGCTGACAAAGCCGGAGTTAGACTTCACGGTCCAGTTCCCCTTCCGACAAAGCACCTCGTCGTTCCTACAAGAAAGAGTCCGTGCGGCGAGGGAACTAACACATGGGACAAGTGGGAGATGAGGATTCACAAACGACTGATCGACGTGGATCCGAATGAAAGGTTTCTGAAGAGACTTATGAGAATCAAGACTCCGGATGATGTCTTCATCGAGATTGAACTCATCTAGATAGTTCACTATCAAAACATTTCTGAAATAGATAGTATTCAATTCGCAGTTCCTCACACATCAGTAAATGCGATTCGTCCACAGTGAAACATGATTCGCTCACTGCCCTGCTTTTCTAGAACCTTTTTTAAAGATGAGAGACTAATCACTGTTAGAGGTGTTGCAGTTGCTACTGAGCAGTATCCAAGAAGCACCTGTTTACAGCAAGGACATGATGAAGATTGGAAAACTCAAGGATTTGGAAGCTGACGACGAGATGAAGATAACTTACCTTATACTTGAGCTAGAT
The DNA here is from genome assembly GCA_964549295.1 of uncultured Candidatus Bathyarchaeia archaeon. Lineage (GTDB taxonomy): Archaea > Thermoproteota > Bathyarchaeia > 40CM-2-53-6 > CAVXDP01 > CAVXDP01. The sequence continues at coordinate 18,203 of CAZJUU010000005.1, read as the reverse complement.
AGGGAAGCGACCAAAGAGCTCTTTGACAAGATGATTGCGCTACGTCATGGGAAAGGTAAAGCCAGCTCAACATTGATTGAAAAAGTTGGAAAGGACGCGATAATTCTCAAGCATCCCTTGACTGAATTGAAAGGTGCTATTGAGAAACTCTAGCGTCATGTTAAAATTGATGACAGTCTAGAGATCCTCAAAGAACAACGAGGCTCAAGAAGCTAGTTCTCTAACTTTTCTTATGTTGCCAAAATCGTCGCGCCGCTCATCTATCGGGGTCTCCAGTATCAGAGGAAGCTCTCGAAACAGCCGGTGCCTTAGAACGACTCTGAACCCCTTCTCCCCGATGTATCCCATGCCAATATGTTCGTGCCTATCAATCTGAGATCCAAGGCCACCTTTCGAATCGTTGAGATGAATAACTCTAAGCCGATTTATTCCGATGGCGTTTTCAAAACGTTGGAGAGTTTCCTCCAGCGAACTCTCGGTCCTTAATTCATATCCCGCAGCAAAAGCATGGCTCGTATCGAGACACACACCAACTCTTTCCGGAACCTTCACTCTATCAAGTATCGCTGCAATCTCCTCAAAATGTGTTCCAGTACTATTCTTCGTTCCAGCAGTATTCTCCAGCAGTATCATAACATCCGGGGCATGCGCCGCCAGAGCAGTGTTCAAGGCTTCAACGATTCTCTCATGACCGAGTTCCAAGCCTTTTCCCAAATGACTTCCTAAGTGGGTCACAAGATACGGAATCTGGAGAAGTTGACATCTCTCAACTTCTGCTACCAGCGTGTTAGTTGATCTCTTGTGAACTCCCTTGAAGGGTGAAGCCAAGTTAGGCAGGTACGGCATATGCGAGACAACAGGATCGATCTTGGTGGTTGCAAGTTTCTCTTTAAATAACTGAACCTCCTCTTTTCCGAGCTTCTTGAATTTCCATCCCCGAGGATTCCTCGTGAAGATCTGGAATGTGTCGCATCCTCGTTCCTTGGCTCTCTCTATTGAAAGATCAATGGAACCTGCAATCGACATGTGCGCTCCAACCTTCAATATTGATCACTCCAAATCTAGCAGGCCACTGTCCAGAACTGACGCTGACAATGTAGGGACAATCGAGTCTTCTTTCTTCTGAAGTGAAATTACTACTTTTCTATGTATCTGCTACGCCGACAGCAGATGTTTCCCTGGTATCTTCTGATGAACCTTCTGCATCTTCCACATTCTGTAACCAGTACTGGCTGACCGTCCTCTGTGCAGGATACGGTCTCTATGCTTACAACTCTGTAGCGTGGCGGTTTGGGGCTACATCCGTGAAGCTTCACGAATTGTTCAACAGTGCATTGAGGTGCGAAGATGTCTTCGAGATCAATCACAACTTCGAAGGGTCTTATCTCGATATGGGAGAGGTTGCTGATCTTCTCAACTGGCAAACCTCTCACTCTCACGACCTCTTCTGGAAAGAACGTCTATCCATGGATTGTCTCTGATGAATGATGGCGTGTTTTCAAGCGCCTGAGTCATTGGAGCCGATGGAGCACTATTCACATGTGTGATGGTTGGTCTCCATGACTTGAGATGGGTTACCTCTGACTTTAGCGACTCTATGGTTTCTTCAAGAAAGCTCAATCTACTCTTGAGGGCGCCTAATTCTTGAAGGAGGATTTGACTGGATTCCTCAACGGCTCTAGGCATTTGAGTAGGTTGGTTCATAATTTGAAGGTGTCTGGGAGCCACCACTTCAACAACCATGTCCTCATCGTAGATTACGAGTCCTATTCCATGCTCTTCGATGACACTGCTCTCTATGGTTGATGAAACAAACTTCGGCAATGCCAAATAGACTTGATTGAAACGGCTCATAAGAGAGGCTGTTGATAGAACTGCCTCCAGAACCGAGTTTCTTGATGATAGCTGGTCCTCTCTCAGGACCTTTACAGCTGAGATGGTGTTGGTGCCTGAAAAAATGAGACAGCCATTCTCTGGACAACTGTTTTCTGACGCTTCGCTCTCCTGCATGCCTTTTCCAATGAAGTGACTGCGCAGTCGTTGCGTGATGGACTCTTCAGTCGCCAAGCGTGTTCCAGCCTTCCATCCGTTCCCAGTTCCATTCATAGTCCTCTGGAACTGCGTAGCCGTAGATTACGCATCCACGCCAAACCGAGAACTGGGGAGATTCGGTCATGATACTTCTGACGTTAGTGACTCCTTTCTGTCTAAGGAGGATTCTCATCTTGTTTGTGGAGTCCGTTGCAACATCTCTCAGACTCTCAGGGGGGTTCCAGCTGAAGTTGCCTCCTGACAGGAGGACCTGTCTGTACAGGTGTTGCTGAAGTTCTATTGGGCAACGTTCCACAGCCTCAACCACTGCCTCACCAAAGTCCAGAGTGCCTCTGAATGTCGTTTCACCTACCCTAACGTCCTTAGGTCTGCCCATTCCTCTGGAAAAGTAGCTTTGGAAAAGTTCATGGTTTGGATTGAAGACGTACTCGCCGATCAGGAATCTTGTATATGAGTTCTCTTCCAGGTCTATTGAGATTCTGGTGCCTGGCAACTTCAATCTTGCCTTGAATTTCTTCGGGTTCTTCTTCGCAGCCGCCACTGCCTTGTCGAGGTCGATTGGAACGAGTCCAATGTGCTCTTTCACCTTCCTCACAACTGCTTCTTCCTGCGCAAGATCTCCGTATCCCAGATCCTTCAGGATCTCTGCAGTTAGAGCGTTTGCGTCACCCCCTCCACGGTTTATGGCGACTATAGCGTTGCGAATTGGATATCGGGAGATGGGGCAAACCTGAGTGTTGCCATGCCCTGATTCTATGACTACACAGGTTGTCGTCTTGTGAGCGATAGCCACGGCGAGAGGTTGCGGTATCACAGTCGCGGCTTTAACCAGTTGCTGTTCACTGTTGATCTGATGGTAGATCTCGAAGAGTTTCTCATACATGTATCTGGGTGAAACAGATGAGAGAGATGAAACCAAGTAGAAGCCTTTGAACTCGGGATCCGCAGGTTTGAACGTCTCTGCTCCATACCGCGTTATCTCTCGAACCACGTTCCAAGCCTGTACATCGTTCTTTTCGATGACGCCGTTTTTCATGGGATATACGAGTCTCGTAGAGAGATCTTCGCTGGCTTGAAGGTATAGTGGAACATCTTTTCCAACGATGATCTCTCTTGGATTTTCGAAGGTCGTGTACATGATAGATCCCTTATCAGGGAAGTATCCTCGGTTTTCTACGATCTCGGGTTTTTCGCCGCAGGAGATTGCCCCATACTTGAAATCGCTTGTTCCATAGTCCATTCCAAAAGTGAATTCCTGTTTGTATGATGTTCTCTTCACTTCAGTCACCATTCAGGTTCACCTCAACAAATCTCTCAAGGAACTGGCTTGGAGGTTCTCCGCCGCGAGAAAACGATCTTGACACCGTTATGATGTTCATTTGGGGATAGCCTGAAAATCGAAGCATCTTTCCTTTGTTCCGCATGTATGTTGTGAAGTTCCCGTTGTTTTCTTCTCTGAGATCTTTGCAGCGCGACATGAGCTTCTTTTTCAGAATTTCAAAATCGACTTCCTGGTCCTTCAAAAAGAATAGTATATCGCATGTCTGAAAGTCTCTGGTTGAGGCTTCAAACAACATATCAATGAAAGAAGGCTTTGAGTCTCTGAATCCCACAGTGAGCTTTGCATAATTGTCTTCTTCGACAGGATTTCCAACGGAGAATATTCTGCCACCTTGATACACATGGTATCCATGCAGGTCTCTGCGATATCTTGATAATTCGCTCAGTCGCCTGAGGAATCGCTTCCAGTACTCTTGACCTGCATTTTTCTCACTTCTCATTCTCGACGAAATCTGACCTGCAACCTTTCCAATCTTCTTCATATTCGGTTTTCACTCTCAACTATCAGTTTTCGCCCTTCTATCCGAACCAGCACTTTCTCGTTCGCTTCGAAAGGAAAAGACGAGTCTTTGACAATGTCCGCCGGAATGTACAGAATACCTGTCTTTCCACCCCTTGGTGGCATTATGATTCTGGTCTTTCCTTCTAGCACAGGACGTATCACCATGCGTGGTGTCTGGTAGAATATCATGTGAAACATCTAGGCATAAGCAACAGAGAATACTGAAAGTAAACAGGACACTATCGTCTAGAAAGAGTGTAATCTACATGGACATCAGGCAACGCTACATCCAGTTGCCTTGATATTGGATCGTGACCAAAATCGCCCTGTCTTTCTCTTCACCACAACAAGAACCGCAACAGTTGCCACGATAACGACCGACGCCAACAACAAAGATCGTTCAATCCCAACTGTCTCGAAACTAGCTTCTTCTTGAAGGCGGATTAGAAGTCTCGGCCGATACAT